>NZ_JPXY01000006.1:0-77028 GCF_000771895.1 Gallibacterium genomosp. 2 | reverse complement strand
TTCCTCGTGTTGAAAGTAGAAATCTACCACTTGTTGTTTAAATGTTTGGTTATATTTAGTCATAAAAAATCTGCACCTCTGTATGTTGTTGGATAATAAGTCCAATTTTTGGGGTGCAGATCAAAGTGGCAATAGGCTGTTTTTTATATTCCAATCTTACCTATTGCTTCTCTATCGTCTATTCAGCCAATAAACCAATGACAGCATAACTGGTACTTCGACTAATACGCCAACAACTGTTGCTAATGCAGCGCCTGAATGTAACCCAAACAATGAAATTGCAACTGCAACAGCTAATTCAAAAAAATTACTCGTTCCAATTAAACAGGCTGGTCCAGTAATATCTTTAGGCAACTTCAATATTCTTGCAGAAAAGTATCCAAGGAAAAAAATTCCATAAGTTTGCACTAATAACGGAATCGCAATCAGAATAATAATAAAAGGTTGTTGTAAAATAACTTCTGCTTGAAATGCAAACAGTAACACAACAGTAAGTAATAAACTTAATATAGAAAAAGGTTTCATTTTTAGACAAAAATCACTTACCAATTTTTGCTTATCTAATAAAGCCTTTCTTGTTAGCACCCCAAATACAAGAGGCAAAATGATATAAAGCACTGTACTATAAAATAAGGTGGCTAATGGAATTTCAATCTGATTTATACCAAGTAAAAAATTCGCAATTGGAACAAAAGCAAAGATCATTACAATATCATTTACGGATACTTGTACTAATGTGTAATTAGGATTTCCTCTCACTAATTGTGACCAAACAAATACCATTGCAGTACAAGGCGCGACACCCAATAAAATCATACCGGATATGTATTCTTTAGCAGCTTGAGGCTCAACCCAACTTTCAAAAACAAAGTTAAAAAATAACCATCCAATTAATGCCATTGAAAAAGGTTTAATTAACCAGTTAATCACTAAAGTTAGGAATAGCCCCTGCGGTTTTTTCCCTACATCTTTTATTGCATCCCAATCGACTTGAATCATCATGGGATAGATCATCAGCCAAATTAGAATAGCAACTGGAATATTAATATGTGCTACTTCAAGTAAAGCAATATTCTTTATCTGTTCAGGTATTATCATACCTATCAATACACCTAAAACAATTGCTAAACTTACCCATACACTTAAAAAACGTTCGAATAATCCCATAATTATCTTTCTCTTGCTGCAATAATTTCACCATCTTCTTTAACGAAATCTTGAGTCAATGCTTTCGGTAAAATTGTTAAAACAGTTTCTGATGGACGACATAATTTCACTCCCATTGAAGAAATAACAATTGGACGATTAATTAAGATTGGAAACTCAACCATTTTTTGGATCAAAAAATCTTCTGTTAAATCAGAGTTATCTAAATGTAATTCCGTATACTGTGGAACATTTATTCTCAATAGTTGACGAGCTGTCATCCCCATTTGTTGTAATAAATTACGTAGCTCTTTTTCAGTCGGTGGGGTATCTAAATAATAGATAATATTTGTAGGGAAACCTAAATGCTGAATTAAAGCTAGTACATTTCTAGAAGTCCCACAATTAGGATTATGATAAATTGTAATAGTTTCCATAAATAAACCCTTCAATAATTATTGAAATAAAATAGTAAAAAATTTTGCAATTTATCTGCAAAATTCTTCACAACGATGGTGGCTATCACTTTTCGAACAACAATTCTTAGTAAGAAAAGAAATAAGCGCTGTCATTAAATCTAAATTTGCATAGTATCTAACAAATCGACCATTTATTTCACACGAAACTAATCCTGACTTACTTAAATTTTTCAAATGGAAAGAAAGATTATTTGGTGCAATATTAAGTACTTTAGCCAGATCCCCAGCTATCATTCCTTCTACACCTGTTTCCATCAGAGTTTGAAAAATCCGCAAGCGAACTGGCGAAGCTAAACTATCAAAAAGTATACTAGCTGTTTTTGTATTCATATTTTCTATCATAAACTTCTCTCTCAATTATTTCAATAATTATTGAAATAATAGTAATTACTGAATATAAAAAAGGTCTAGCAAATTGCTAGACCTTAAACTTCAACGATAAAACTAATTAAAAGAATCTTTTAGACGTTCACTAGCTCGTCTTGCTTCTCCTTTATGTTGTAATTTATTAAGTTGGCGTTCTAATTTTTCTTGTACATCATTGATGGCAGCATACATATCTTCGTGTTCCGCTTTCGCGACAAGGTTACCGAAAGGTGTACCAACCATAGCTTCCACCCCAAATCCTTTTGGCAGTTTTTGTAAAATAAAATGAGGATTTATTAACTGGGTTTGCCATTTGCCTAATTTTGCTAAACGTTCTTCAATGTGGGAACGAATTGCTGGGGTAATTTCCATTTGTTTGCTTGTAATATTTAGGGTCATAACATTTACCTCTCATTGTAATAAGACTGTTACCAGTCAAGAAAAAATCCTGTTCCTGTTTAAGAACATAATGCCGTATGATCAGCTTTTCAAGCCTTTTATCGTTTATTTTTCAGAATAGTGAAGTAGGTCAAATTTCTAAAATAATCTGCTTTACATTTTTAGATCGTGCTTTTTCGTCCATACTGATTTTTATGTTAGAATGCGCCCCATTCTTTGACTCAAGCGATAATATTATGCAGACTGACTTTTCCGAATCACATTACAATCAACAGTTAGAAGATAAAATTTATTATCTAACTCAATTACTTAAACCTTTCTTTCAGGGTGAGATTAAGGTTCATCGTTCCGCATTGAAACATTATCGAATGCGTGCTGAATTTCGGGTTTGGCACGATGGCGATGATCTTTATCACATTATGTTTGATCCGCAAAGTAAGCGGCGTTATCGCATTGATCAATTTCCAATTGCTTCAACATTAATCAATGCAATGATGAGTGCATTACTGCCATTGCTTAAACAGCAACCGATTTTGCGTAATCAATTATTCCAGATTGATTATCTCAGTACCGTCAGCAATAAAATTATCGTCAGTCTGCTTTACCATAAAAAGTTGGATGAAACTTGGATCGCTGCCGCAAAACAACTGAAACAACAGCTTGAACAGCAACAATTTGATGTGCAAATTATCGGGCGTGCCAATAAACAGAAAATTTGCTTGGATCAGGATTTTATTGATGAAGTGTTGCCAATCAACGGCAAAAATTATATCTACCGCCAAGTTGAAAACAGTTTTACCCAACCGAATGCCGGCATTAACTGCCAAATGATTGAATGGGCATTATCCTGCACAGAAAATGCCGAAGGTGATTTGTTAGAACTCTATTGTGGTAATGGCAATTTTTCAGTGGCTTTAGCACAGCATTTTAGAAAAGTGTTGGCGACTGAAATCGCTAAACCTTCAGTACAGGCAGCACAATTCAATATCGCTGCCAATCATATTGATAATCTGCAAATTATTCGAATGTCGGCAGAAGAGTTTACGCAGGCATTGCAAGGCGTGCGCGAATTTTATCGCCTGAAGGGGATTGATCTTAAACAGTATCAATGCAACACCATTTTTGTTGATCCGCCTCGTGCCGGCTTGGATGTGGAAACCTTAAAAATGGTGCAACAATATGACAATATTCTTTATATTTCCTGTAATCCGCAAACTTTGGCAGAAAATTTAACCGTTTTAAGTCAAACTCATCATATTGAAAAAGCAGCACTTTTTGACCAATTTCCTTACACGCACCATATCGAAAGCGGTGTCTATTTGGTGAGGAAATAATGCAGATTCAGCTTATTAATCAATCCGGCGATGATGAAAAATTTCGTCAAATGATCGAAAAATGGCAGTTAGAAAATGATCCGCAAGCACCATTCGCGTTGGTTTTAGAGCCGCAACGCTTGGCACTTTATAAAACGGATGAAGCGAAGCTCGGTGCGATTTGTGTCGATTTCGTTGCCGGAACAATGGCACATCGACGTAAATTCGGTGGTGGTCGTGGTGAAGCAGTAGCTAAAGCTGTTGGTGTAAAAAAAGGAAAATTACCAAAAGTTCTCGATGCAACTGCAGGTTTAGGGCGAGATGCTTTTGTGTTGGCATCAATCGGATGTGAAGTATCATTGGTAGAACGCAATCCGATAGTAGCTGCTTTATTAGAAGATGGCTTACAACGTGCTTATAGAGATGCTGAAATCGGTGAGTTTATGAAACAACGAATGAAATTGTTGCCGGTTAAAACCATAGCAGAACTTGATCCGAAAACAGAGAAATTTGATGTGGTTTATCTTGATCCTATGTTTCCGCATAAAAATAAAAGTGCGTTAGTCAAGAAAGAGATGCGCGTTTTCCAATCCTTGGTTGGGGCAGATTTAGATGCGGACCAGCTATTGGCAACAGCATTGAAATTAGCTCATCGGGTAGTGGTGAAACGCCCCGATTACGCCGGTTATTTGGCAGAATGCAAACCGCATTTCAGCCAAACAACCAAAAATCACCGTTTTGATATTTACATCAACCACGAACTTGCTGCATTTGCGCAAGATTAAGCAACGCCAATTTCCGCATAATCGCTTTCAAAACCACACCATAAATCGGCACAAAAAAGAGCAAACCAATCAAGAGTTTAAATAAATAATCCACAAAGCCGATCTCTACCCAGTTTTCTGCCATAAAAGCATCTGTACTGTGATAGAAAGCGATCGCAAAAAAGGCGAAAGTATCGCATAAACTACCGAAGATCATCGAACTGCTCGGCGCAATCCACCACGTTTTTAACTGTCTTAAACGGTTAAACACCAACACGTCCAATAATTGACCGAACACATATGCGGCAAAACTGGCGATAGAAATACGAAAAACGAACAGATTAAACGTTGCCAACGCGGCTAAACCTTGATATTGCGTATCAGAAAAGAGCGTAGAGATAACATAACTGACAATCAGTGCCGGAAACATTACCCAGAAAATAATCCAGCGTGCCTCTTTTGCACCGAAAACACGCACGGTTAAATCAGTGGCTAAAAAGATAAATGGAAAGGTTAGCGTTCCCCAAGTGCTATGAAAACTGAAATCCAACCACGCTAAATTGATGGTGAATGGAATTTGCACGAGGTAATTGCTGATAGCAATGATAAAAATGTGGAAAAATGAAAGTAAAATTAATGCACGACGTTTTTGACGATCGCC
Organism: Gallibacterium genomosp. 2; assembly: GCF_000771895.1. Classification (NCBI taxonomy): domain Bacteria; kingdom Pseudomonadati; phylum Pseudomonadota; class Gammaproteobacteria; order Pasteurellales; family Pasteurellaceae; genus Gallibacterium; species Gallibacterium genomosp. 2. The sequence goes on along the minus strand of NZ_JPXY01000006.1, from coordinate 71,900 downwards.
GAAAATCGCTTGAGCTGATACCATATTGTGTCCTTTTTATCTCAATGAAAATCTTTGGGGTGAGGGAACCCAACTACAAAAATAGGGGGTGAATGATACGCTGATGATAAAATTTTGCAAGAAAAAGCATATAATATGGCAGAATTACACAACAAAAGGAGAACGAAGATGACACAAAAAATTGCTATTTTATTAACCAAAGGTTTTGAAGAGTCTGAAGCATTAGTGCCGAATGATCTTTTCAGACGCGCCGGCTTACACACTGATCTCATTTCCATTGATAACACCGAGATCGTTTCTTCCTCCCATAATGTCAAAATGGTTGCTGATCAATTACTGAATCAGACTGATCTAAACAGTTACGATTTAGTAATGCTGCCGGGTGGTCAGGTTGATCTCGAAAAATATGCGGCGTTGGCTGACACTTATCGTCAATTTGCACAGCAGCAAAAATGGGTTGCAGCAATTTGTGCAGCACCGACCGCTTTAGCAAAAGTCGGATTATTAAAAGGTAAAAATGCGGTTTGCTACCCTTCAATGCGCGCCGACTTAATAAATAACGAAGTAAATTATCGTCATCTGGCTGCTGTCATTGATGCACCGTTTATTACCGGTCGTGGCCCGGGCGCTGCTTTTGATTTTGGCTTGGCGATTGTCGCGCAATTACTCGGTGTTGATGCCGCTGAACAGCTAAAACAACAGCTTTATTACTAATACATTTTAATTACATTTATTCACCCTATCATTGCAACGATTAACATAAAAAAGGAAGCGATAATGCAAAACTATGGCGTAACCATTTCAGCATTCGGGGAAGCGGATGTGCTTCAATTTCAGCCTCAATTAGCAATGCCGACTATCAATGCCAACCAAGTTTTAATCGAAAATCACTTTGCCGGCGTCAATCCGGTCGATTTTAAAACACGCAAAGGTTTAGGTTGGGGCGCAGAAAAATTTAAATCACAATTTCCGGCAGTGTTAGGGTTTGATCTTGCCGGTATTGTGGTTCAAGCCGGTGCAGAAAGCGGTTTTAATGTAGGTGAACGCGTTGCCGCACTCACCTTTGACGGCGGCGCTTATAGCCGTTATGTTGCGGTCAATGCTGATTTGGTTGCGCGCGTACCGAAAGCAGTTTCATTGCAACAAGCAGGTGCAATGCCGACCGTTGCCGTTACCGCATTGCAAATTCTGAAACAGGCAAACGTTTCTGCCGGACAGAAAATAGTAATGTCTGCACCGTTAGGCGGTGTCGGGCATTTATTATTACAGCTTTTAGCCAAAGAGAATGTCGATATTACCGTTATCTGTTCCGAAGCTAAACAGCAACAAGCATTGGCTTTAGGTACAAATCACACCGTTGATTATCATCATCCGCACGCTTATCCCGATCTCAATGCCGATCTTTTTATTGATTTAGTAGGTGGTGAGAGCGGTGTCGCTGCATTGAAAATGGTGAAAAAAGGAGGACGTGTTATCTGCATTCCTACCATTCACGTACCGTTATTACAACAGGCTGGGGCTGAACAGCAACTGCTGGTGGAAAAGATGTTGGCGGTGCCAAATCGTCAGGATCTGGAAACAATGCTGAATGATTTAGCAGAAAACCGCTTGTACTTAAAGATTGCGCAAGTATTACCAATAACCGATATTCAACAGGCACATCGTCAACTCGAAAGCGGACGAACCAGTGGTAAAATTGTGTTGGATTTACAGCTAGGGTAAGTTATGTCATTGACTGAAAAAGAAAAAATGCTGGCAGAATTGCCTCACTTTCCAAACGATGCCGACTTAAGCAAAATCAGACAACAGGTGAAGCAGATGTTGTTTCAACTCAATTATCAGCTTGCACCGGCTGATTCGCAACGTAAGCTATTATTAGAACGTCTGCTTGGTAAATGCGGCGATAATTTGCATATTAATTCGCCGTTTTTCTGCGATTATGGCTTCAATATTGAAGTCGGCGACAATTTTTTTGCTAATCATCAATGCACAATTTTGGACAGCGGCAAGGTTTCCATCGGTGATAATGTGATGTTCGCCCCTAATGTCAGTCTTTATACGGTAGGGCATCCATTGCATTATCAGCAAAGAAATCAGGGCTATGAACAAGCAAAGGCAATTATTATTAAAGATAATGTCTGGATTGGCGGCAGCTGCGTGATTTTAGGCGGTGTTACTATCGGTGAAAACAGCGTTATCGGTGCCGGCAGCGTAGTAACAAAATCGATTCCGGCAAACAGTTTAGCGTTCGGCAACCCTTGTCGAGTGATTCGAGAAATCAACGATCAGGATCGTAAACAGTATCAACAACTGGATCGCACTGTTTAAAGCCACTAATTCAAGCTACAATTAACGCAAATAACAGAGATAAAAAAAGCCGCCCCAAACACTAGGCGGCAAATAACCTAAGGAACTAATTTAAACAACCATTATGTTGCACCTTTTCAGACAAACCTGTTCTGAAAAAGTTCAGTCAAAATCAAAATTTTTTTAAAGAAGGGTTTTTCACTATGCCATTATTAGACAGTTTTAAGGTTGACCACGTTAAAATGAATGCCCCTGCGGTGCGTGTTGCAAAGACAATGCAAACGCCTAAAGGCGATAAAATTACAGTTTTTGATCTTCGTTTTTGCAAACCGAATCAAGACAATATCAGTCCGAAAGGTATTCACACTTTGGAACATCTTTTCGCCGGTTTTATGCGTGATCATCTCAATAGTGACAGCGTTGAAATTATTGATATTTCACCAATGGGTTGCCGCACCGGGTTTTATATGAGTTTAATCGGTACGCCTGCGGAACAACAGGTTGCGGCGGCGTGGGAAAAAGCAATGCAGGATGTATTGTCGGTGAAAAGCGAAAAAGAGATCCCGGAATTAAACCAATATCAATGCGGAACATACACTGAACATTCGTTGGCAGATGCTCAAGCAGCAGCGAAAAAGGTGCTTGCTCAGGGAATCGGCATTAATCACAATCAAGATTTATTACTTGATGACCGTTTTTTAAATCAATAATGACCTTAAGCCAAGCCGCGCCGCTTGGCTTTTTATTTGCTCACAACATTGAAGGAATAAAACTCTATGACAACATTAGGTACACCACTCACTCCTGTCGCTACCAAAGTGATGATGCTCGGCTCCGGAGAATTAGGTAAAGAGGTTGTAATTGAATTACAGCGTTTAGGTGTGGAAGTTATTGCGGTTGATCGTTATGCTGACGCGCCGGCACATCAAGTGGCACATCGTGCTTATACCATTTCAATGTTGGATGGTGATGCGCTTAAAAAGCTTATCGAAAAAGAAAAACCGGATTACATCGTGCCGGAAGTGGAAGCAATTGCCACCGATACTTTAGTCGAGTTGGAACAGCAAGGCTATAACGTTATTCCGACGGCAAAAGCGGTTAAACTGACAATGAATCGTGAGGGTATCCGCCGTTTAGCCGCCGAAGAGTTAGGTTTGCCGGCCTCCCCGTTTCAATTTGTCGACAATTTTGCCGATTTTCAACAGGCGGTGGAAAAAATCGGCTTGCCTTGCGTAGTTAAACCGATTATGAGCTCCTCCGGGCACGGACAAAGCATTCTCAAAAATAGAGAGCAGTTGCAACAAGCGTGGCAATATGCACAAGAAGGCGGTCGTGCCGGCGGCGGTCGTGTCATTGTCGAGGGCTTTATCCGTTTTGATTATGAAATCACCTTATTAACTGTACGCCATCGTGGCGGCACCTCCTTCCTTGCGCCGATCGGTCACGTACAAGTTGATGGCGACTATCGAGAATCTTGGCAACCGCAAGCGATGAGCGAGATTGCATTACAAAAAGCACAGCACATCGCTGAAAAAATCACCGGTGCATTGGATGGTTATGGGATTTTCGGCGTAGAAATGTTTGTTTGTGGTGATGAAGTTATTTTTAATGAAGTTTCCCCTCGTCCGCACGATACCGGAATGGTCACCTTGATTTCTCAAGATTTGTCGGAATTTGCATTACACGCACGCGCCATTTTAGGCTTACCTATTCCACAAATAAAACTATTGGCACCAAGCGCCTCTAAAGCAATCGTAGTGGAAGGAAAATCCAATCAGGTTCGTTTTGCCAATCTGGAAAATGTACTTGCCGAAGCAGACACTAATCTTCGCCTGTTCGGTAAAAGAGAAGTCAACGGACATCGCCGTTTAGGCGTAATTTTGGCAAGCGCCGATAGCGTTGAGGCGGCACGAGAAAAAGCAAACCGCGCCTATCAAAAATTGGAAATCATACTGTAACGTGTCATTTTTTTCATATCTAGGCTTCTCTTTGAGAGAAGCCTTTCACCTTTGCTCACACAATATCCACTTTCAATTCGCCTAATTTATCAACCGCAACCACAATGTGATCACCAATTGCCACTTTGCCGACACCTTTCGGCGTGCCGGTAAAAATTAAATCTCCCGGCTGTAAACAAAAATAAGTTGATAGATGAGAAACTGTTTCCGCCACTGACCAAATTAATTGGTTAAGATCACTGCTCTGCCGCACGTCACCATTAACCCAAAGCTGAATCGCACCTTGCGACAAATGCCCCACTTCACTTGCTAACGACACTTCACTTATTGGTGCAGAGTAATCAAACGCCTTACCAATTTCCCACGGTCGCCCCATCGCTTTCATCTCATTTTGCAAATCACGTCTGGTCATATCCAAACCAACCGCATAGCCCACAACATAATCCAACGCCTTTTCCACAGCGATATTGGCACCCGATTTACCGATTACCGCAACTAATTCACCTTCATAATGCAAATTTTTCGTTAAAGTCGGATAAGGAAAGGCATAACATTCATTCTGTTTGACACACTGCACCGCATCCGCCGGTTTACAGAAGAAAAACGGCGGTTCACGATCGGGATCGTGCCCCATTTCACGCGCGTGTTCCGCATAATTTCTGCCAACACAATAAACGCGATGCACCACTATCTCGTCATTTGAATCTTTCACTGCGATTGTTGTTAACGGTGGCGGTGTGAATAGATATGCCATTTTGTTCTCCTTATTTGCTCAAACCAATGCCAAAACCTCAACAAAAATTACCACACAACCTTAAAACACTCGATTTTTTCATTTTATTTTTTGATCGACTTCACAAATTTGAATATTGCTTGTTTTAAGAAAATCGAAAATTGGTTATTTTTATCTCATCGAAACGTTTCGATACAGAGAATTAGGAGTAAAAAATGAAAAAAACAGGTATTTTAAATGCACAGCTTTCTCATCTGATTGCAACTTTAGGACATACCGATTTTCTGACAATTTGTGATGCCGGGTTGCCAATACCGCAACAATCAGAGCGTGTTGATTTAGCATTAACTCCGACCATTCCTAGTTTCTTATCTGTTTTTGATGCCGTTATTGAAGAGTGTTTTGTTGAAAGAGTGGTACTTGCCGAAGAGATAAAAACACATAATCAGAATATTCATAACGCATTATTACAACGCCTTTCCCAATTGGAACAGCAGCAGAACAATCATATTCAAATTGATTATGTTTCACACCAACAATTTAAACAGCTTAGCCAAGCAAGCAAAGGTTTTGTACGTTCCGGTGAATGTACGCCATATGCCAACATTATTATTGGATCAGGCGTTCCTTTTTAAATGGAGAACGATATGCAACCGATTTTAAAACTTGACAATATTTGCAAATCCTTCCCGGGAGTTAGAGCTTTATATAATGCCGGATTATCCGTTTATCCGGGCAGAGTGATGGCACTAATGGGAGAAAATGGTGCCGGTAAATCCACATTAATGAAAATTTTAACCGGCATTTACAGCAAAGACAGTGGTTCTATTCATTATCAGGGACAAGAAGTCACATTCAAAAATCCAAAAATGTCCCAATTAGCAGGGATCAGCATTATCCATCAGGAATTAAACATTATTCCGAATTTAACCATTGCAGAAAACATTTTCTTAGGCAGAGAATTTACCAATAAATTCGGTGGCATTGATTGGAAGAAAATGACAACCGAATCTGAAAAATTGTTAAAACGTCTAAAAATCAAACACAGTCCAACTACACCGGTAGAACAGCTTTCATTAGGCGAATTACAGATGATCGAAATTGCCAAAGCATTAAGTTTTGATGCAAAAGTGATCATTATGGACGAGCCGACCGATGCACTTACCGACACTGAAACTGATGCGCTATTCAATGTCATCAGAGAACTCAAACAGCAAAATTGTGGGATTGTCTTCATTTCTCACCGTATGCAAGATATTTTCACCATTTGCGATGATGTTACCGTTTTGCGTGACGGAGAGTTAATAGCGGAACGCTCCTTGAAGGAAATTAATGAAGAACAATTAATTGAATTAATGGTAGGAAGAAAGCTCTCCGAACAATATCCGCATATTGAATCGCCGATCGGCGACACTGTCTTAGAAGTGAAAAACATCAGTGGTTGTGGTGTTCACAATGCTTCATTCAAATTACACAGAGGCGAAATTTTAGGCATTTCCGGTTTGATGGGAGCAGGTAGAACTGAATTAATGAAGTTAATCTATGGCGCTTTACCGAAAACCGCCGGCGAAGTTTTTCTCAAACAAAAACAGCTCTCCATTCATTCACCGCAAGACGGCTTAAATAACGGCATCGTCTATATTTCAGAAGATAGAAAAGGCGATGGTCTGGTGCTTGGAATGTCTATTAAAGAGAATATGACGCTAACAGCATTGAAGCAGCTCACTAAACATTATTCTATCAATCATAAAGCAGAAAAAATGACGGTTAATGATTTCATTCTCTTATTCAACATCAAAACACCGTCTATGGATCAAACTATCGGTTTGCTTTCCGGTGGTAATCAGCAAAAAGTGGCGATTGCCAAAGGCTTAATGACCAGACCGGATGTACTCATTCTTGATGAGCCGACACGAGGCATCGATGTAGGTGCGAAAAAAGAGATTTATCAGTTAATCAACAAATTTAAAGAAGAAGGAATGAGCATCATCATTGTTTCTTCCGATATGCCGGAAATTATCGGTATGAGCGACCGCGTTTTAGTGATGAATAATGGTGAAATTCGTGCGGAATATCTACGAAATGAAGTCACTCAAGAAAAATTACTCACCGCTGCTATTACCCAAATACATTAAAAAAGGGATTCATTATGACGACAACAACTGTAAATAAACAATTCAATTTAAAAGAATTTTTAATTGAACAACGTTCTATTATTGCGTTATTGGTGCTGATTGCGATTGTTTCTTCGATCAGTCCTAATTTTTTTACTATCGATAATTTACTCAATATTTTGCGCCAAACTTCGGTTAATGCCATTATCGCTGTTGGGATGACATTTGTTATTCTCACCGCCGGCATTGATTTGTCCGTAGGTTCTATTCTCGCCTTAACCGGTGCAGTTGCCGCCTCTTTGGTTAATATGGAGCTTTCCATTTTTGTCGTGATCCCGTTAGTACTGTTATTCGGTACTCTGCTCGGCGGCATCAGCGGTGTCATTGTCGCCAAAGGGAAAGTACAGGCATTTATTGCCACTTTAGTCACAATGACATTATTGCGTGGTGTAACAATGGTTTATACCGATGGTCGCCCGATCAGCTTAGGTTTTTCCGATGTTGCCGATCAATTCTCTTTCTTGGGTACAGGTTATTTATTAGGCATTCCGTTCCCAATTTGGTTAATGGCAATTATCTTTATCGTTGCTTGGTATCTGCTAAAACATACCCCTATCGGTCGTTATATTTATGCGCTTGGTGGTAATGAAGCCGCTACCAGCTTATCCGGTATCAACGTAGATAAAGTGAAAATCTTCGTCTATGCCGTTAGTGGCTTGCTCGCTACCGTAGCTGGTTTAATTGTGACCTCTCGTTTATCTTCCGCCCAACCTACTGCCGGCGTTTCTTATGAACTTGATGCAATTGCTGCTGTAGTGGTCGGTGGAACAAGTCTAATGGGCGGTAAAGGTCGTATTACCGGAACATTAATCGGGGCGTTAATTATTGGATTCTTAAATAATGCCTTGAATTTATTGGATATTTCTTCTTATTACCAAATGATTGCAAAATCGATCGTCATTTTACTTGCTGTGCTTACCGATCACTTTTGCAGTCGTAAAACCGCGTAACTTATTCAGTCAACCTCATTAAAGGAGAAACTTTTATGAAAAAACTTACCCTTCTCGCTTCAGCATTGGTATTAGGCTCACTTGCCAGCAACGTTGCTTTAGCAAAAGATACCATCGCACTTGCTGTATCAACCTTAGATAATCCTTTCTTCGTTACCTTAAAAGAAGGGGCAGAAAAAGAGGCAAGCAAACTTGGTTACAATCTTGTCGTGCTTGATTCACAAAATGATCCGTCAAAAGAGCTATCAAATGTTGAAGACATTACCGTTCGTGGCGCAAAAGTATTATTAATCAATCCAACAGACTCAACTGCCGTTGCTAATGCTGTTCGTGTTGCGAACAAGAAAAATATTCCGGTTATCACCCTAGACCGTGGCGCGGCGCAAGGCGATGTGGTCAGTCATATCGCATCAGATAACGTTGCCGGCGGTAAAATGGCTGGTGATTTTATCGCTGAAAAATTGGGTGACAATGCAAAAGTTATCCAGTTGGAAGGCATTGCCGGAACTTCTGCCGCTCGCGAACGTGGCGAAGGATTTAAACAAGCAGTGCAAGCGCATAAATTTGAAATTCTTGCCAGCCAACCGGCAGATTTTGATCGCACCAAAGGCCTAAATGTGATGGAAAACCTACTTACCGCACAACCTAATGTGCAAGCGGTTTTTGCTCAAAATGATGAAATGGCACTTGGCGCAATTCGTGCTGTTCAAGCGGCTAACAAATCCGTATTAATTGTTGGTTTCGATGGTACTGATGATGGTGTGAAAGCCGTTAAAAGCGGCAAACTGGGCGCTACAATTGCACAACAGCCGGATTTAATCGGTGCATTAGGCGTTCAAACTGCGGATAAAATTATCAAAGGTGAAAAAGTAGAAGCCAAAATCCCGGTACCATTAAAAGTCGTAACTCAATAATCTTTTTATAAATTTAATGCGTGGTGCGCCTTGCTGCGCACCCTATAAAAATAAATTTTCAATTGATAACTAAGGGCAAGTAAAATGCAAAAACTCACCGTTCTTGGCAGTATTAATGCCGATCACGTTATTCAAGTTCCTCATTTTCCACAACCGGGAGAAACTTTATCCGGTCAAAATTACCATATCGTCTATGGCGGGAAAGGTGCAAATCAAGCGGTGGCGGCGGCTCGCTTGGGGGCAAAAGTCGATTTTATTGCTTGTATTGGCGAAGACAAAATCGGGCTTGAGATGAAACAGGCTTTTCAAAAAGATGGCATAAACACCGAAAGCATCGCTACAATTCAAGGTGAAACTACCGGTATCGCGATGATCCAAGTTGCCGACAGCGGTGAAAACAGTATCGTCATTTCAGCCGGTGCCAATGCTCATCTCACCACCGACATTGTGGACAAATTTAAACAGAAAATTCTTGATGCCGACGCGCTCTTGATGCAACTGGAAACGCCGTTAGACGCCATTATTTATGCCACCAAAATTGCTAAACAAGCCGGCAAACACACTGTGCTAAACCCGGCGCCGGCAAAAGCGTTACCGGATGAGTTGCTTGCTCAATTAACGATGATTACCCCGAATGAAACCGAAGCAGAAGTACTGACCGGCGTCAAAGTGGTAGATGAACAGAGCGCGGCACAAGCGGCGGCAGTGTTTCACCAAAAAGGGGTTGCCATTGTTTTGATTACATTGGGGGCAAAAGGGGTATTTATCAGCCACAATGCATTACAAAAAATTATCCCCGGCTTCCGTGTTCAGGCAAAAGACACCACCGCCGCCGGCGATACTTTTAACGGTGCGTTGGTAACCGCATTGTTGGAACAGAAATCACTGGAAGAAGCGATTCAGTTTGCCCACGCGGCAGCTGCTATCAGTGTTACCCGTTTCGGTGCGCAAACTTCTATTCCAAGCCGTCAGGAAACGCTCGATTTTTTAGCCAATATCAAATAGCATAACTTAAATTATTCAAATAAAAGGCAAAACTGTTATGGCAACAATGAAGGATATTGCACGGATAGCGAAAGTTTCAACTTCAACCGTATCACACGTAATCAACAATACACGTTATGTCAGTGATGAGATACGTGAAAAAATTATGAAGGTTGTCAATGAGTTAAATTATACCCCTTCCGCTGTTGCCCGCAGTTTAAAAGTAAAAGAGACAAAAACATTGGGAATGTTGGTTACTGCCACCAGCAATCCGTTTTTTGCCGAAGTAGTAAGCGGTGTGGAACAATATTGCAATCAGCACCACTATAACTTGATCATTTCCAGCATCGATGGCAACGAACAACGCTTGCAGCAGAATATTCAAACTTTAATTCAAAAACAGGTGGACGGATTGCTGTTAATGTATTCCGACACTCGCCACGCAATGGTGGAACAGTTAAATCTAAATTTGCCGATTGTGGTAATGGACTGGTGGCCGACCGAACTAAATGCCGATAAAATTTATGAAAATTCAGAATTTGGTGCTTATCTTGCCACAAAAACTTTAATTGAGCAGGGACATAAAAATATCGCCATTATCACGGGTAAATTGGATAAATCCTTAGCTCACAACCGTTTGCTCGGTTACCAAAAAGCGTTGCAGGATGCGCATTTGCCGATCAACCCTGATTGGATCATTGAAAGCCATTTTGATTTTGAAGGTGGCGTAGAGGGGATGAAAAAATTGTTACAAATTACGCCTCGCCCTACAGCCGTTTTCGCCTGTAGCGACACCATTGCGGTCGGCGTTTATCAAGTGGCTTGGCAACAAGGATTACGCATTCCGCAAGATATTTCTGTCATCGGTTATGACAATATTATGTTGGCGCAATATCTCACCCCACCGCTAACCACAATTCATCAACCTAAAGCAGAATTGGGCAAATTAGCAGTGGAAACCTTATTGGAAAGGATTAAATCGCCGGATCTGGAATATAAAACCACAATGTTACAGCCACAATTAATTTGGCGTGCTTCAGTCGCTAAAATTTAGATAAAATTCAAAATTTCCTATTTTTTTTGTGATCTCATTCAAAAAATTTCAAAATTATTCTTGCAAAACTTAAATTTAACAAGTAGCTTACAAAACTCATCCATTTCAATAACACAACATCAAGGTGGCTACTATGACAAATTTTAAAAAGCTTCTTCTCTATTCTTTGCTTGTTTCATCCGTTGCATTGGTCGGCTGTAATGACGAAAAAGAGAAATCAACAGCATCTGCAAATACCGCTGAACCGGCAAAAACGGCTGAAACAGCATCTGCCACAAATGCACCGAAACTTGCCTCTAAATTTGTAACCATCGCCACTGGCGGTGCCTCCGGACCATATAATATTATCGGCACTACTCTGGCAGAGGTTTATTCCAATGAATTAAAAGCGAATTCCAAAACGCAAACCACCGGTGCCTCCGTTGAAAATATCAATTTGCTCAACAGCAAAAAAGTGGAAATGGCATTTGTTATGCGTGATGCATTAAGCGATGCTGTAAACGGTTTAGGCAGCTTTGAAAACAAAAAAGTGACCACTGTCAATGAACTTGCTGCACTCTATCCGAATTTTGTGCAAATCATCACGTCCAAAAAAACCGGCATCAAAACTATCGCTGATTTGAAAGGACATCGTGTCGCTACCGGTGCGCAAAACTCCGGTGTAGAAGTCAATGCCCGTAAGTTATTGGCAGGATTTGGCATTACCTATAACGATATTACCGTTGATTATCTCGGTTATGCCGAAGCGGTTGATGCACTTAAAGCCGGCAGAATTGATGCGGCATTCTTAACCAGCGGTTTGCCGAACTCTTCATTAATGGAATTACAACAAGGCTTCGATTTGCAGCTTGTCAGCATTCCTAAAGAAGGTGCGGAAAAGATTATGCAACAATATCCATATTTTACTTCAATGGCGATTCCGGCAGGCACTTACAATAATGCAGAAGATGTTCCTACCATCGCAATCCGCAATGCACTCATTGTACGTTCCGATCTAAGTGATGATGATGTCTATTTGCTCACTAAAACTTTCTTTGAAAATATGGATAAATTGAAATCTTCACATCAAGCAGTGAAAGATATTAATTTGGAAGAAGCACAAAAAGGCTCTATCGCGCCACTTCATCCGGGTGCAAAACGTTACTATGATGAAGTGAGTAAAAAATAGGTATGCGGAACGTTACTAAGATAGGTATTGTTGCAGTTTTAGCAGTAATATCCATCTTGATTTTCCGTGTCGACACACTCTATTTGCAACTGCCGAATAGTGTGTGTCGCCTACCAAGCAAAGAATTCACACTACAATGGAGACATTCCGTAGAAAAACAGTTATGGCAAGAACATTATGCTCAACAAGGCAACTCACTGATTTTAGACAAAATCTTTCAACAAACGTTTGGTGCCGGTTCGCCGGCAAGTGGTGAATATATTCCTGCACTGAAAGGATTTGTCGGTTACCGTGCCCACATTGTTATGCCACAATTAAATTGGGTTGTTTCCTCAAATATGCAGGGCGTTTTATTTACTGATAATTCGATTATTCCTGTTTTTAAACTGGTTCCCGATTATACAGAGATAAAAATTATACCAACAAAACAGAACCTCATTTCTTTTGTATTAGGAGTGAAATGCAATGTCGAACCAACAAGTAAAACCAGCGAGTGATTATCAAGAAATCCTCGAAAAATATGACAAAGAATCGGTGGTAAAAACCGGACAATCTCAATGGCAGAAACATATTATTACTATTGTGGCTGTCGCTTATTCGTTATTTCATCTTTATATCACTTTTTACCCAATGCCTACGCTACTACAACGCGCATTACACGTCGGCATTGGGGCATTGCTCATTTTTCTTGTTTATCCCGCTGCGAAAAAATACAGTAAACGCGGCATTATGTGGTTTGACTGGATTTTGGGCATCTTGGCACTCATCACCGCCGGCTATCTGTGTTATGAATATGATGCGCTGATGACCACTCGAGGCGGTATTCCAAACGAAAACGACATTATTTTCGCCATTATCACTACCTTGATCGTGATTGAAGCGGCACGGCGTTTAACCGGCTATATTCTTATCATTTTTTCGCTGTTGTTCCTGCTCTATCCATTTATCAGTTCAATGGATTTTATGCCGGATCGGCTATTAACACGGTATTATGATATCGGTGATATTTTCGGACAGCTCTATCTGAAAACCGAAGGATTATACTCTTCCGCTATCGGTGCTTCGGTTAGTTTTATTTTCCTCTTTATTCTTTTCGGTGCATTCTTAGCAAAATCCGGAATGGGAAAACTCTTCAACGATTTAGCATTAGCACTGGCAGGGAGTCGTCAAGGCGGACCGGCAAAAGTGGCGGTTATCTCCAGCGGTTTTATGGGAAGTATTAATGGCGCAGCCGTCGCAAATGTGGTCAGTACCGGCGCTTTCACTATTCCGTTGATGAAAAAAATCGGTTATCACCCAAATTTTGCCGGCGCAGTCGAAGCCAGTGCCTCTGTCGGCGGACAAATTTTGCCACCAATTATGGGCGCAAGTGCTTTCATTATGGCAGAAACCACCGGCGTGAAATACAGCACCATCGCTTTAGCGGCGCTACTGCCGGCACTGCTCTACTATATCAGTGTCATCGCACAAGTACATTTTCGTGCCGGTAAGCGTAATCTCAAAGGCTTATCCAAAGATCAACTGCCGCAACTGAAATTAGTGATGAAAGAACGCGGACATATGTTCATTCCAATTATCGCTTTGGTTGCATTTTTAATTGAATCCGTACCGGTCGGTTATGCAGCAAGTTACACCATTTTAATTACTATTGTTGTCAGCTGGTTACGCAAAGAAACCAGAATGGGGTTAAAAGAGATTATCGAAGCGTTAGAAGACGGCGCTAAACAGTCATTGCCGGTAATGGCAGCCTGTGCCGTAGTCGGAATTATCATCGGCGTAGTCAACCTCACCAGTTTCGGTACCGTAATGACCTCCTATATCGTCACATTCGGTGCCGGTTCATTACTGCTCACACTGATTCTCACAATGTTGGCATCCATCGTGTTGGGAATGGGATTACCATCAATTCCAGCCTATATCATCACCGCTACTATGGCGGCACCGGCATTGGCAGATTTCAACATTCCATTATTAGTCAGCCATATGTTCGTCTTTTATTTCGGTATTTTCGCCAACATCACACCGCCGGTGGCATTAGCCTCTTTTGCCGGTGCAGGAATTGCCGGCGGCGATCCGATGCGCACCGGATGGCAATCATTAAAATTAGCGCTAGCCGGCTTTATCATCCCATTTATCTTCGTTTACAACCCGAATATGTTGATGATTGATATCAATAATGCCGTTATTACCGCTAACTCATTCCCACTTCCGGCAGTGACAGAAATCATTTCCGTCTGTGTCACTTCAATCTTAGGTGTAATCGGGCTTTCCGCCGCAATCGAAGGCTATTTCAAACATAGCATCAATAACATTTTCCGCATTATTCTGGCTGTAGGCTCAGTATTGCTTATTTCTCCGGAATTTATCTCCGATATTATCGGCATCACTATTCTGGCAATAATGTTAATCATCAACCTCAAACAGGCGAAAATGGTGGGGTAATTTACACAGACTCCTCCTATCCTAGGATAGGAGGAGTGCTGATAACACTGACGTCTATTATTTTTTGTTTTCTAAATAACGCAAAATCACCGCCAAAAACGGTTGGGCATAGCGTTCTAATTTTTTGAAACCTACACCATTGATTTGCAGCATTTCTGAAAGTGTTGTCGGCATTTCTCGCGCCATCTCTTCTAAAGTGGCATCGTTAAATACCGCATAAGGCGGAATGTTATCCCGATCGGAGAGTTGTTTTCTTAATTTGCGTAATTGGTTAAAGAGTTCCCGATCACCCTGTTGTGCTTGATAGTGATGAGCGTGGTTAATCATTGAAAGATTTTGCCGTGGGGTTGCTAATGATAACGTCATTTCTCCGCGCAAAATCGGTCTGGCTGCCTCAGTAAGCTGAAGCGCCGAATAATTGGCAATATTTTGGCTTAAAAAACCTAAATGAATTAATTGACGGATCACACTGTGCCAATACTCTTGTGATTTATCCTTGCCGATACCAAAAACAGATAATTTATCGTGTTGTAATTCTTGAATTTTCTGATTTTGCACGCCTCGCAATACGGCAATCACATAATAACTACCGAATTTTTGTCCGGTACGATAAACCGTAGAAAGGATTTTTTGCGCATCAATCAAACCATCATATTTTTTCGGTGGGTTAAGGCAAATATCGCAGTTATTGCAAGGTTGATGGCGATGTTCGGCAAAATAATTCAGTAACACCAAACGGCGACAAGTTTGCGCTTCGGCAAATTCCCCCATTGCTTGCAATTTATGCTGTTCAATCATTTTTTGTGATGAATCGGGTTTTTCCTGCAATAATTTATTCAACCACAAATAATCTTGATGATCATAAAACAGCACCGCTTCCGCCGGCAGATCATCACGCCCTGCCCGACCGGTTTCCTGATAATAGGCCTCAATACTTCTCGGCAGATCATAATGCAACACAAAACGGATATTCGGTTTATTAATCCCCATTCCGAATGCAATGGTGGCAACAATAATTTGGATATTGTCACGTTGGAAATCGTGTTGAACCTGCTCCCTGATTTCATTGCTAAAACCGGCGTGATACGCCTTTGCGGAAATCCCTTTACGCTGCAACATTTCCGCCAATCTTTCCACTTTGTTACGGCTGTTGGCGTAAATAATGCCACTCTTACCTTTTTGCGATTTAACAAATTTAAGCAACTGTTCTTGCGGTTTAAATTTTTCCACTACGGTATAACGGATATTGGGTCTATCAAAACTTCCAATATAAACAAAGGGTTGCTGTAAATTAAGTAATTCCAGAATGTCTTCTCGAGTAACGCGATCTGCCGTTGCGGTTAGTGCCATAATCGGAATGTGAGGAAAAACACGCGTTAAACTGCGTAGCTGTGAATATTCCGGACGAAAATCGTGCCCCCATTGCGAGATACAATGAGCTTCATCAATCGCAATAAAACTCACCTGACACTGCTGAATAAAATAGAAAAACGCTGTGGTCATCACTTTTTCCGGCGAAATATAGAGCAATTTCAATTTTCCGGATAACGCCTGTTGTTCAATTTCTCGTTGCTGTTCCAAAGTTTGACTTGAATTCAGATAAGCGGCTGCCACGCCGTTTGCGGTCAGTTGATCGACTTGATCTTGCATTAAAGCGATCAAAGGGGAAACCACAAGCGTCAATCCGGGAAAACAAAGTGCCGGTATTTGATAACAAAGCGATTTGCCGCCACCGGTCGCCATCAGAATAAAGCTGCTTTGACCTTGTAATGTCGCGGCAATAATCTGTTGCTGCCCTTGACGGAATTGCTGATAACCAAAAACGTCCTGAAGAATGGATTTTGCACGGATAAGATCAGGCGATAACACCTCAGCCTGATCTTCTGAATTAGAACACATTGTTTAAACTGATACCTAAACCGATGCGATCAGTGGAACGGTTATAGTCCAATAATGATTCGCCATAACCGTGATAATATTGCGCATAAACACGAACATATTTGGCAATTGGATAACTCCACGAAAGCTCCATTCCGCCTTTATTGGTTCGTGGATTATAACGTGCAGTCGTTTTCAGAATATGTTCATCAAGTCGATAACCCACGCTGACATCACCATAACCATAATAATCAACAATATCCGGATTATCATCATCCTCCGCTTTTTCCGGAATACGCCAATAAGGTTTTAATTCGACCAACCAGTTATCCTTACTGAACCCGGCTCGTAAATAAAGCCGATTCCAGCTGCGTGATTTTAACTGTTGATCACTACGCCCGTTTGATGTGTGAACCACGCCGGTTTCAACATCCACTAATTTCCAACCAAACGGCAAATCATAGTCGGTAGCCCACGCTACAAACAGCTGTGGTTGATAATTACTTTCACGGAATGGCGAAGATTCGCCTCGATTACTGAACTGAAACCACGAACGCTGGGTATATGCACCGGCAAGTACGGAATTTTCACCCAAAATCCCTTTCCATAACGGCAAAGCAACACTGATCTGGAATTTGATCTCATCGTGGCGCATATTTTCCGGGTAGTTGTAATTTTTATTGGAGAATGTTTCCATTAAATAATTCTGTTCGTATGGTCGCAATCCCACAAAATTATCCGGCGCTTGTGTCAATAACAGTGCGGTTCTACTTTGGTAAGGTAATAAACTCGCCGTTGCCGATGATAATGCCAATAATGTAGAAAATGCGACCAAGCAATGTCTGAAACGCATCTCTGCTCCTATTTTTTATTGATTGGAAAATTCAACCTGTTCGCCGTATGCCGCGCAGGCCTCGCTTAAATAATGCCAAAAATTCTTGCCTTCCGCATTTAACCATTGTCCATTCTGATAGCGGAAATGGTAGCCGCCCAATTTACTTGCCAGCCATAATTCCTGTAGCGGCTCCTGTTTATTCACCACAATTTGGCTGCCATCATCGAAAGTAATGGTAAAAACTGAACCTTGCGTATCACAATCCACATCGCAATCCTGCTGTTCCAGTTCTTCCTCTATCTGCTGCCAAGTTTGCTCAACAATTTGATGATATTCTGCATTATTCATAATCAATTTCTCCCAAAATAAGCGGTCATTATAGAGATTTTCAGCGGTTAGAGATAGCATAACGCACAAATTAATGATAAAAAGAGCATCTATTGATTAAGGATCACATTATGTTTCAATTCACGGCATAACAGATAAAACGTGATGCAATGAACTGCTCTGATTTGGCAAGAATAACACTTCGCCCAAAGCAAAAACACGCTATCGCCGTGAACGGTAAGACTTCAACTATTTAGGAATTTTCGATGAAAAAATTATTACTTACTCTTATTCTAGGCAGCTTATTCTTAACCGCTTGTGGTGTGAAAGGGCCATTATATATGCCACCTGCCGATAATTCGGAACAACAGCAACAAGCACAATAATTTTGAGGTTAAAACAGATTTATGGATTATTTCAATTATAAAAATGATCAACTAATGGCAGAAGAGATCTCTGTCAAACAGCTTGCACAACAATTCGGTACGCCTTTGTATGTTTATTCGCGCGCCACATTGGAGCGCCACTGGCACGCTTTTGATTCTGCGTTACAAGGGCATCCGCACCTTATCTGTTTTGCCGTAAAGTCTAACCCGAATATCGCTTTATTAAATTTACTCGCCAAATTAGGTTCCGGCTTTGATATTGTTTCACAAGGCGAACTTGAGCGTGTGTTAGCCGCCGGCGGTGACGCTAATAAGGTGGTGTTTTCCGGTGTAGCCAAATCCCATAGTGAAATTGAGCGCGCATTAGAAGTTGGCATTCGTTGCTTCAATGTAGAATCAGAAGCTGAACTGCTTCGCATTAATCAAGTTGCCGAAAAATTAGGTAAAAAAGCGCCAATTTCCTTGCGTGTCAATCCGGATGTAGATGCTAAAACGCACCCTTATATCTCCACCGGATTAAAGAAAAATAAATTCGGTGTCAGTGTGGAACGTGCCAGAGAGGTGTATCGCTTGGCAAAAACATTACCACATATTCAAATTGTCGGTATGGATTGCCACATTGGTTCACAACTTACTGAATTGCAACCGTTTTTAGATTCAGCGGATCGTTTATTAGTTCTGTTGGAACAGTTACGCCAAGACGGCATTGAATTACAACATCTCGATCTCGGTGGCGGTTTAGGTGTGCGTTACAGCGATGAAACACCGCCACATCCGACTGAATATGCCAGTGCGTTATTAGCGAAATTTAAACAATATCCGGAGTTGGAAATCATCCTTGAACCGGGGCGAGCCATCAGTGCCAATGCCGGTATTTTGGTGACCAAAGTAGAATATTTAAAATCAAACGAAGATTTTAATTTTGCCATCGTTGATGCCGGAATGAATGATATGATCCGTCCGGCGTTGTATCAGGCTTATATGGAGATTATTGAGGCGGATCGCACCTTAGATCGTGAAAGCAAAGTTTATGATGTTGTCGGTCCAATCTGCGAGACATCAGATTTTCTCGGCAAAGGCAGATCATTGGCGATCGCCGCCGGTGATTTTATTGTACAACGTTCAGCCGGTGCCTATGGTGCAAGTATGGCTTCAAACTATAACTCTCACCCGCGTGCAGCGGAAGTTTTGGTGGATGGTGACAAAGCTCATCTCATCAAACGCCGCGAACGTTTTGAAGAGTTATGGGCGTGTGAACAACTTATTACCGAATAAAATCTCTTTTGACAGGGCGATATGGCTAAAATGTCGCCCTGTATTTCACCTCATTGCAAATTTTTCAAAAAATTTACCTTTCTAATTCTTCGCTAATTTTTCATTTTTATACTTGCAACCACTGAAAACACAGAATGTCTGCTTACCCATTTGTGTTTGAAGTAACCATCATAAAAGGAGCACAAATAAAATGTCTAAAATAACAAAAAAAATCGCAATGTTATCAAGCGCCGCCTTGTTGGCAATTGGTACAGCACAGGTGAGTTTGGCGGATGATGATGACTTTCCACGTTTGGAAAGCGCATTAAATGCCAGCAAAATTACTCTTGTACAAGCGATTGATATCGCAACACAAAAACAGGCGGGAACAGTGGTTGAAGCTGATTTCCATCCGCATAGAAAGGGAAATCCTTTTTATGAAGTGGAAATTTTAACCAGTGACAAACAATTAAAAGAACTTCGTATTGATGCGGTTACTTCTGAAGTCATCAGAAACGAAGTGAAAGACACCGGCTGTCGTGATGGTGATAGACACCATAGACGTAGTCACTAGCGATTACTTATTCCAACGATCTTAAATCAACTAAACTAAATTACCCCCAACTTTGCAGTAGTCAGAAACGGCTACTGCTTTTTTTTACTTAAATTCCTATTTCCTTACTAATTCGTTTCCGTTATTATCGACATTCTTTTAACAAAAATAATATTTCAATAACGTAAAACCATTTTAATAAGGAAGGAATTTTTATGTCTTTACGCAACGCTATCGCAACAAGCCCAATGAGCGCATTTCAATGGAGCATTGTTGTTATTGCCGCCATTATGAACCTGCTTGACGGTTTTGATGTGCTCGCGCTCGCCTTCACTGCTACTGCCATTCGTCAAGAATTTGCTTTGAGCGGTGTTGAGCTGGGTACGCTATTAAGTGCCGGATTATTAGGAATGACCGCCGGTTCACTTTTTCTTGCGCCGATAGCAGACAAAATCGGGCGCAGACCATTATTAATTATTGCGGTCTTATTATCCGCCATCGGGATGTTCGGCTCCGCCTTCACGCCAAACCAACAATGGTTAGCGTTCTGGCGTGTGGTTACCGGCTTGGGCGTAGGCGGCATTTTAGTCGGCACCAACGTATTGACCAGTGAATACTCCTCGCAACGTTGGCGTAGTTTAGCTATCAGCATTTATGCCGCCGGATTTGGTGTCGGTGCCGTGTTAGGGGGAATGTTTTCTGTAATGCTGCAAGCGGAATATGGTTGGCGTTCCGTCTTTTTAGCCGGTGCGGTTCTGACTGCAATCTGTTTAGTCATCGTTATTTTTTGGTTACCTGAATCAATCGATTTTCTATTAGTGAAACAACCTAAAAATGCGCTACGAAAACTCAATCGCATTACCGTAAAAATGGGGTTGGGTGATCAATGGCAACTACCTGAAAAAACAGCAGAAAATCGCACTTCCACTTTGCCGTTTTCGCGTCTGTTACAGCAAGATTATCGCCGCTCTACACTCCTTTTATGGACGGCATTCTTTACCATTATGTTCAGCTTCTATTTTATCAGTTCGTGGACACCTGCTTTGTTAAAAGAAGCCGGAATGACTATGGAACAAAGCGTGAGTATCGGGATGATGATCTCTCTCGGCGGTACGGTCGGCGCACTGTTTTTTGGTTTATTGGCAAGTTATTGGTCGCCTAAAAAAGTATCGGTTATTTTTACTATACTTTCAGCACTGGTGGTTGTCTGTTTTATTTTATCCAGCTCGATCCTTTGGCTGGCAATGATTCTCGGTATTTTAGTCGGTGCCTTGATCAACGGTTGCATCAGTGGGCTTTACACTTTAAACCCTAGTGTTTATGCCGCGGAAATTCGTAGCACCGGCGTAGGTACAGCGATCGGTGTCGGACGTATCGGAGCTATTTTAGCGCCAACCATCGCCGGCATTCTGTTAGATCAGGGTTGGGATAAGCAGAGCCTTTATATCGGCGTTGCCGTTGTATTATTACTCTCCACGTTGGCGTTAAGCTATCTAAAAACTTACCAAAAAGATTAATGTTTATGATGGCGTGTTGGCACGCCATCCATAGAAAGCGCAAATATTAGGTTTGATAACTAGCCATTATCAAAATCTTGGTTATACTGATTCCCTTTCTATTTCTGTTGTCACGATATAAGACTGTATGCAACAAACTAAGCAAAAAATGATGTTACAAGGCTTCAAAGATGCCTTCCCCGTGATGCTCGGTTTTATCCCTTTCGGTTTTGTTTTAGGCGCTCAGGCCGCTGCACAACATATGAAAGTGTGGCAAGTGCCGTTGATGACCGGTGTAAATTTTGCCGGCGGTTCGGAATTTGCCGCAGTAGGATTATGGGCTTCACCGCCGCCATTATTACTGATTGCAATGGCGACCTTATTAATCAACTGTCGTCATATTTTAATGAGTGCCGCACTCACGCCTTATTTGAAAGGCATCTCCTTGCCGAAATCACTGCTGGTGCTGTTCTTTATGTGCGATGAATGTTGGGCTTTGGCATTGAATCACATCAAACAAAACGCGTTGCGTCAGCTCAATCTACGTTATTACTTCTGTATGGCGCTGTCACTTTACAGCACTTGGATTATCTCAACGGCAGTTGGTGCTTGGTTGGGGCCGGTATTAGGCGATATTAAGCAATACGGTTTTGATATGGCTTTCGTTGCCGTATTTTTGGTGTTGCTCAAAGGAATGTGGGCGGGTTTTCGTCCAGCGATTGCTTGGTTAGTCAGCCTGTTAGTGGCAGCACTTAGCTATAAATTTATCGATGGTGCTTGGTATGTTTTATTAGGCACCATCAGCGGTTTAATGGTTGCTTGGTGGTTGGAGAAACACAAATGAGTTGGGAAGTATTAACCATTCTATCTATGGCGGCAGTAACCTATTCAACCCGGCTGATCGGTTTCTTTTTGCTACAAAAGAAACAATTAAGTCCGACGGCAAAAAATTTATTGGCACAAGTGCCGGCGTGTGTGCTGATCTCCGTTATCGCTCCGGAATTTACCAGCAGTAATCCGGCGGATTGGATCGGGTTGATCATCACTTTTTTGGCAGCAATCCGTTTTTCATTTTTACCAACCGTGATTATCGGCATTATTGCCACCGGAATCGCCAGACATTTTCTCGGTTAATGCGGTTCAGCTATTCCGCCAACCGGTGGCAAATGCTAGAATACCGCCAATTTTTTTGTTTTTAATGGAATTTTATTATGCGTACTAGTCAATATTTACTTTCAACCTTAAAAGAAACTCCGACTGATGCCGAAGTGGTCAGTCACCAATTAATGCTGCGCGCCGGTATGATCCGCAAACTTGCAGCCGGTTTATACACTTGGTTGCCGACCGGCGTTCGCGTATTGAAAAAAGTGGAAAATATTGTGCGTGAAGAGATGAATAAAAGCGGTGCGATCGAAGTGGTAATGCCGGTGGTTCAACCTGCCGATCTTTGGCAAGAGTCCCAACGCTGGGAGCAATACGGCCCTGAACTGCTCCGTTTTACCGATCGTGGCGACCGCCCATTCGTACTTGGCCCGACCCACGAAGAAGTCATCACCGATTTAGCTCGTCGTGAATTATCTTCTTACAAACAGTTGCCGATCAATCTTTATCAAATTCAAACTAAATTCCGTGATGAAGTGCGCCCACGTTTCGGGGTAATGCGTTCTCGCGAATTTATTATGAAAGATGGTTACTCTTTCCACTTGGATCGAGAAAGTCTACAACAGACTTATGATGTAATGCATCAAACTTATTGTAATATTTTCAATCGTTTAGGTTTGGATTTCCGTCCGGTTCAAGCGGATAACGGTTCTATCGGCGGTAACGGTTCGCACGAATTCCAAGTGTTGGCAGATAGCGGTGAAGATGACATCGTCTTCTCTACCGAATCTGATTACGCGGCAAATATTGAAATGGCGGAAGCGGTTGCATTGGGCGAACGCCAAGCAGCAACAGAAGAACTTCGTATTGTTGATACTCCGAATGCTAAAACCATCGCCACATTGGTGGAACAATTTAACTTACCGATTGAAAAAACCGTAAAAACCTTGATTGTAAAAGGGGCGGAAGAGGGTAAATTGGTTGCTTTATTAGTGCGTGGCGATCACGAATTAAATGAAGTTAAAGCAGAAAAATTACCGCAAGTGGCATCCCCATTAACTTTTGCCACTGAAGAAGAGATTCGTGCGGCTGTCGGTGCCGGTCCGGGTTCATTAGGTCCGGTTAACCTACCGTTGGAAATCGTGATTGACCGTACCGTTGCCAATATGAGCGACTTCGGTGCCGGTGCCAATATTGATGGCAAACACTATTTCGGTATTAACTGGGAACGTGATTTACCGACACCACAAATTGCGGATATCCGTAATGTTGTGGAGGGTGACCCGAGTCCTTGCGGTAAAGGCACATTGTTAATTAAACGTGGTATTGAAGTCGGTCATATTTTCCAACTTGGTAAAAAATATTCTGAAGCAATGAAAGCGACCGTACAGGGCGAAGACGGCAAACCGCAAACAATGATGATGGGCTGTTACGGTATCGGTATTACTCGTGTGGTTGCGGCGGCAATTGAGCAAAGCCACGATGAACGAGGAATTATTTGGAGCGATACGCTTGCCCCATTCCAAGTGGCAATTGTGCCAATGAATATGCACAAATCAACCGCCGTACAACAATATGCAGAAGAGCTTTATCAAACTCTGTTAAAACAAGGCATTGAAGTATTATTTGATGATCGCAAAGAGCGTCCCGGCGTAATGTTCGCCGATATGGAATTAATCGGCATTCCGCATATGATCGTGATCGGTGAGAAGAACCTTGAAAAAGGCGAAATTGAATATAAATCTCGTCGTAGTGGTGAAAAACAGATGGTTGATAAACAACAACTTGTTAAATTTATTACAGAAAAATTGCAATAATGTTATATCGTTTATATGATGGGCTTGGTTATACCAAGCCCTTTGTATTTAAGCGAAATACCATAAAAATGTTCCAAATTATAAAACAACACATAAAAACATTATGCTATGAATTTATAGTTACGTCTTTTCCGAATTAAATACATTTTTACAGCTGCAAACAGACAGGACTTTCAACCACTAAGGAAATTCTGATAAAAGACATTTCATAATTACAGGAGTAAACAATGTCAAAAATACAACGTTATCGTCAAGCCACAAAAGAAGCCAAAATAACACTGCTGTTAGCTGTTCTTTATGTTATCGGTTGGTGTATCTGTGCTTATTTGCCTGAAAACAGTGCCGGCCCCTTAGGTTTTCCATTATGGTTTGAATTGGCTTGCATCTATTTGCCGATTCTCTTTATTGTGGTCTGCCACTGGGTGATCAAAATTTTCTTTCAAGAAATGCCATTGGATGATGATAAGGAGTCAAAATGAATCTTGGTGTTATTTTCCCACTTGTCATTTATTTAGCCTTTATTTTTGGTGCAGCATTGTATGCTTATAGCAAACGGCATCAAGGTGATTTTTTAACGGAATACTATGTCGGAAATCGTTCTATGACAGGTTTCGTATTGGCAATGACCACTGCTGCAACTTATGCCAGTGCCAGTTCTTTTGTCGGCGGTCCGGGTGCAGCTTATAAATTCGGCTTGGGCTGGGTATTGCTGGCAATGATTCAAGTGCCGGTTGTGTGGTTGGCATTAGGCACGCTCGGCAAAAAATTTGCAATGTTATCTCGCGAAACCAATGCACTCACCATTAATGACGTGCTCTTTTATCGCTACAAAAATAAATATTTAGTCTGGATCGCCTGTTTCGCATTGTTGATTGCTTTTTTTGCGGCAATGACGGTGCAATTTATCGGCGGCGCACGTTTATTGGAAACCACTATCGGCTTAACTTACACACAAGCATTATTAATTTTCGCCATTACCGTCGGGTTATATACCTTTATCGGCGGTTTTCGTGCCGTAGTGTTAACCGACACTATTCAAGGCACGGTAATGATTCTCGGCACTGTCATTCTGTTATTCGGTGTCATCTATGCCTCCGGCGGTGTTGAGAATGCCATCAACACACTCAACGCCATCGATCCGGCACTCGTTTCGCCTTACGGCCCGAACGAAATGTTAAGTTTCTCTTTTATGGCATCATTCTGGGTGTTGGTCTGCTTCGGCGTTATCGGATTGCCTCATACTGCCGTGCGTTGTATGTCATATAAAGACAGCAAAGCATTACATCGAGGAATGATTATCGGCACCATTGTATTATCCATTGTGATGTTCGGAATGCACCTCGCCGGCGCATTAGGACGCGCGGTTATTCCTGATTTAACCATTCCCGATCAAGTCATTCCGGCTTTAATGGTCAAAGTGTTGCCACCGATTATCGCCGGCATTTTCCTCGCTGCACCAATGTCCGCAATTATGTCGACCATCGATGCGCAACTTATTCAATCCTCCTCTATTTTTGTGAAGGACCTTTACCTTTCCGCCAAACCGGAAGCTGCCAAAAATCAGAAAAAAATCAGCCGGTTCTCCACTTTATTAACGCTGACCTTAAGTGCATTATTGGTACTCGCCGCATTAAACCCGCCGGATATGATTATTTGGCTTAACTTATTTGCTTTCGGCGGTTTGGAAGCTGCCTTTTTATGGGTTATCATTCTCGGGCTTTATTGGGATAAAGCCAATGCTTACGGCGCAATCGCCTCAATGCTCACCGGAATCGGTGTTTATATTGGCTTTACTACCGCTGCGATCAAACCGTTCGGATTACACGCCATCGTGCCTTCACTTGCATTGGGTTTAATCGCTTTTTTAATTGCAAACAAATTTGGTGAAAAACAGATAAAGGATAATTATGGCTTGGCTACAAATTAGATTAAACAGCACAAATGAACTGGCAGAACAACTTAGCGATTGTTTAGAAGAGTTAGGGGCAGTTTCCGTCACTTTTATGGACAGCAAGGATACACCGATTTTTGAACCTTTGCCCGGCGAAACTCGCCTTTGGGGAAATACCGATGTAATGGCATTGTTCGATGCGGAAACCGATATGCAAGCGATTGTTGCAGCCTTGCGTGAACAGGGGCAAATTCACGAGCAAAGTGCCTACAAAATTGAGCAAATCGAAGACAAAGATTGGGAACGTGAGTGGATGGATAATTTCCATCCGCTTAAATTTGGCAAAAGATTATGGATCTGTCCAAGCTGGCGCGAAATTCCTGATCCGACCGCAGTAAATGTGATGTTAGATCCGGGTCTTGCTTTCGGTACCGGCACCCACCCGACAACTGCGCTCTGTTTAGAATGGCTTGATTCCCTTGATTTACAAGATAAAACCGTGATTGACTTCGGTTGTGGTTCCGGCATTCTCGCGATTGCCGCCCTAAAATTAGGTGCAAAAAATGCGATCGGGATTGATATTGATCCACAAGCGATCCAAGCCAGTCGTGAAAATGCCAAACGTAACGGTGTCGAAGATCGTTTACAGCTCTACCTTTCTGCCGATACACCGAACGATCTTAAAGCGGATGTCGTGGTTGCCAATATTTTAGCCGGACCATTAAAAGAGCTTGCACCGATCATCTCATCTTTAGTGATCCCTCAAGGGAAACTTGGGCTTTCCGGCGTGTTATTCACACAAAGTGAGGCAGTCGCCGCCGCTTATGCCGATCAATTTGAACTCGATCCGGTGGCGGAACGTGAAGAGTGGTGCCGCATCACCGGCAGTAAAAAATAGCCTATTTTTATAACTTTTTGTTATATAAAAATCCAATCAGCTATTTTAACTCTGGCGATACTCACGTTAGACTGCTCAAAAATTTTTGGAACATTTGAAGGAAAATTGTGATGAAAACGATTAAACAATATTTAAAAACCACATTTCTAGTCACCTTAGGTTTTGCTTTAGCGCAATCCGCATTTGCATTAAGCAACGAAGAAGCGGCTGCCGATTTAGCCAAACGAGTCAATGATAAAGGCACCATCGTGGTCGGCACCGAAGGCACTTATCCTCCATTTACTTACCACGATGAATCAGGAAAATTAACCGGTTATGATGTTGAATTAACTCGCTTAGTGGCAAACGAACTTGGAGTTAAAGTCGAGTTTAAAGAAACCCAATGGGATGCAATGCTTTCCGGCTTAAACAACCACCGTTTTGATTTGGTTGCCAATCAGGTTGCATTAACCACACCTGAACGCCGTGCGAAATATGACAAATCACTTGAGTACAGTTACTCAGGTGCGGTTGCTGTGGCTCGCAAAGGTGATCAACGCATTAAAGATTGGGCAAATCTTAAAGGCTTAAAATCAGCACAATCTTTTACCAGCAACTATGGTGAATTAGCCACCAAAAACGGTGCGGAAATTGTCGGAGTTGACGGTTTGGCTCAAGCATTACAATTAGTGTTACAGAATCGTGCCGATGTGACTTTAAATGACCGTTTAGCGGTGTTGGATTTCTTACACAAACATCCGAATGCTAATCTTGAAATTATTCTCCGCGATAAAAACCAACTCGGTTCAGGTTTTATCTTTAACAAGGGCAATACTGCCGTGATTGAGAAAGTAAATGCCGCCATTGAAAAATTGAAAAAAGAGGGCAAATTGAAACAGCTTTCAGAACAATTTTTCGGTGAGGATGTTTCCACTATTCAGTAAAAATCACTTCTCAAAACACGCCTAACAATAAACTGCTCCTATAGATTAAACCCCTATAGGAGCAGTTGTTTTATAGAAAGATTTTTATTGGTCAAAATATTATTAATAAACAATATGAACTAACATCGCCACCACACTATTAATAAGGTACAATTTCAACGACATTACTGAACATCAAGGAAAATTATGCAGAAATTCTTACAACACCTTATTCAGCATCTCATTATTTTAATTAAAGTTTTTTCATATAAATTCAACCAGAACAAATTATCGCAGGCGGCAGGTTATTTAACTTACAGCACAATGTTGGCAATTGTGCCGTTATTAATGGTGATTTTTGCCTTTTTTGCTGCATTTCCGGTATTCAACGATGTGGTGCAAGATTTCCAGCAATTTATCTTTTCCAATTTCGCCCCTTCAGTCAGCCACACGGTCGAACAATACATCACCGTTTTTATTGCTAACACCAAAAAAATGAGCGGTATCAGTATCATCGGCTTAATCGTGGTGGCGTTGATGCTGATTAAATCGATTGATACCACGCTTAATGATATTTGGTCAAACAGCAAAAAACGCTCAACACTTTACTCCTTTTCTATCTACTGGATGATTTTGACGTTAGGGCCGATTTTTATCGCCACCAGTATCGGCGTAAGCTCTTATCTCTTTTCCAGCTCAATTTTCACCTATAAAACCGGACTACCGTTCGGGCTGAAATTACTTAGCTTCGTGCCGTTTCTTCTCTCTTGGTTGGCTTTCACCTGTATTTATGCCATCGTGCCAAACACGAAAGTGAATGTAAAACACGCCGCCTGCGGCGCCTTAATCGCGGCAATTTTCTTCACTCTCGGTAAAGCCTGTTTTACTTGGTATATGAAATCATTTCCTTCTTATCAGCTGATTTATGGCGCATTAGCCACGTTGCCGATTATGATTTTATGGATACACCTCAGTTGGACATTTATTCTGCTAGGAGCTCAATTAACAGCGGTATTGGATGATTTGGATAAAATGGCACAATATTATCCTGATCAAGATTTAACTTATATTTATCAGAACCGTGCCGTAAAACTCCGTCCTTCAGGGCGGAGATATAAGGCATAAACGGCGTAAGCCGTTTCAAACCTAACTAATCAGGTGTTTGTTGTTGCTCAATGTATTGGCGAATAATGGAAATTGGAGCGCCACCACAACTCCCTGCAAAATAAGACGGAGACCACAGCTGATTACCCCAAAGTTTTTTGCGAATATTTGGATAGTTTTTCTTCCTAATCATTTTCTTTTTGCATAGACCAAGTGTAAAATGTTGAAAACTTACATTCTAAACCTTGTCCAATGCAACTACGCAAAGCCTTCAAATTCGAGATAATGCCAAACGGCAGCCAAATCCGCAGAATTAAACAGTTCTGTGGTTGTTCTCGTTTTGTATTTAATCGGGCGTTAGCTTGGCAAAATGAACAATACGAGCAAGATAACAGCTTTAAGTTCAGCTACACCAAAATCGCCAACCTACTTCCACAATGGAAAAAAGAACTTCCGTGGCTGAAAGAATGTCATTCGCAAGTGTTGCAACAGTCGTTAAAAGACTTAGAAAGTGCGTTTAAAAATTTCTTTCAACAGCGAGCAGATTTCCCAAAATTTAAGAAAAAAGGTTTAAAAGAGGGTTTCCGTTTTCCGCAAGGTTGTAAGCTGGAACAACAAAATAGTCGTATTTGTCTACCAAAAATCGGTTGGGTTCGCTATCGCAACAGCCGTGAGGTTGTCGGCGAAATCAAAAATGTGACGGTAAGCCAAAAGTGCGGACGATTTTTTGTCAGTATTCAAACGGAATTTGAATATGAAATTCCAACGCATAAAGGCGGAGAAATCGGCATAGATATGGGCGTTGCACGTTTTGCCACGCTTTCAAACGGTGAATTTTTTGAGCCATTAAACGCCTTTAAAACTTACAAAGGAAAATTGGCTAAACTGCAAAAGAGGCTTAAAAATAAAGTAAAATTTAGCCAAAATTGGCAGAAATTAAAGGCGAAAATCGCCAAATTGCATCATAAAATCGCCAATTGTCGTAAAGACTTTTTGCATAAAATCTCAACACAAATCAGCAAAAACCACGCTATGATCTATATTGAAGATTTGCAGGTATCAAATATGTCAAAGTCAGCGAAAGGCACGGTGGAAGCTCACGGTAAAAACGTGAAACAGAAATCAGGTTTAAACCGTTCGATACTCGACCAATCGTGGTTTGAGTTTCGCCGTCAGTTGGACTACAAAACGCAATGGCGAGGCGGATTTTTAGTGGCTGTTCCGCCGCAAAATAGCAGTCGAACTTGCCCTTGTTGTAGTCATATCGCCAAAGAAAACCGACAAACGCAGGCGCATTTTGAATGCGTAGAATGTGGCTACACCGAAAATGCGGATGTCGTTGGTGCGTTAAATGTATTGGCGCAAGGGCGAGTAATCGCCCTTGCGTAAAAATATCAGGCTGGGACACAGCCGTCGAGCTTGCGAAGTGAACTTCATTGAGAGGTCAGCAGCAAGAACCCACCGAGAGTAGCCGATTGTTTGAAATGGGCACTGGTAGGAATCCCCGACCTTTAGGGTGGGGAGGATGTCAACAACAAATTACATTAGACAATTCACAGGAAAACAGCAATGATTGCACTGATTCAACGCGTTAAAAATGCAAATGTTAAAGTTAATCAAACTATTGTTGGCGAAATCGAGCAAGGTATTTTAGTGCTGCTTGGTGTAGAACAGGGTGATGATCAAAACAAAGCTGATCGCCTTGCTGAAAAAGTATTGAATTATCGCATTTTCAGCGACGAAAACGGCAAAATGAATTTAAATGTACAACAAATTCAGGGCGAATTATTAGTCGTTTCACAATTTACCTTAGCTGCCGACACTAAAAAAGGGTTACGACCAAGTTTCAGCCGATCTGGCGATCCTGAGTCAGCACAAGCACTTTATCACTATTTTGTAGAAAAATGTCGTGAAAATATACCAGTACAAACCGGACAATTTGCCGCTGATATGCAAGTATCGTTAATCAATGATGGACCGGTCACATTTTGGTTACAGGTTTAAAATTGATGTTAATGATAACGGATAGACTATTAATCAAATAATTAAAAAACCCTCGCATAAACGAGGGTTTTGAAAAAGCATTTTAAAATTAGTTTAAACGCTCTTTAATACGTGCAGATTTACCGCTACGTTCACGTAAGTAGTAAAGTTTAGCTTTACGAACCGCACCTTTACGTTTTACAGTGATGCTATCAACGATTGGAGAGTGAGTTTGGAAAACACGTTCAACCCCAACACCGTTTGACACTTTACGTAGAGTAAATGCTGAATGCAAGCCACGGTTACGAATTGCAATAACCACACCTTCGAACGCTTGCAAACGTCTTTTACTACCTTCAACAACCCATACTTTCACTTCCAATGTATCACCAGGACGGAAGCTTGGCACGTTTTGCTTTAATTGTTCTTGTTCAAGTTGTTTAATAATGTTACTCATAATAAATACCTTATTCCTAGATGTAACTGAATCTATTTCTTTTGCTGTTGATGCTCTTGTTGAGCCTGCTTCAACAACAACCTTTGTTCGTCAGTCAGAGCTAGGCCTTCTAATAGCTCAGGCCGGCGTAGCCACGTTCGTTGCAATGACTGTTTTAATCGCCATTTACGAATTTCTTCGTGGTTACCGGATATCAAAACCGGTGGCACAACCAATCCATCAAGCACTTCAGGACGCGTGTAATGTGGGCAATCCAACAAACCGTCAACAAAAGAGTCCTCTTCTGCCGAAGCCTGTTTCCCCAACACGCCCGGAACAAATCGCGCAACGGCATCAATCAATGTCATTGCCGGCAACTCTCCACCGGTCAAAACATAATCACCGATTGACCACTCTTCATCAATCTCCGTTTCAATAACGCGCTCATCAATGCCTTCGTAACGCCCACAAACCAAAATCATTTTCTGATTTTTAGCCAGCTGCTCCACGCCAGCCTGATTAAGCTTTCGCCCTTGCGGTGAAAGATAAATCACCTTTGCTCCATCGCCTGCTTCTGCCTTTGCCGCTTGGATAGCATCTCTTAACGGCTGCACCATCATTAACATTCCCGGCCCACCACCATAAGGGCGATCATCAACCGTCTTATGTTTATCGTGCGTAAAATCTCGAGGATTCCAACAATGCAATTGCAAAAGCTCGTGCTTTATAGCTCTACTTGTTACCCCAAATTCTGTAATAGCTTTAAACATTTCAGGGAATAATGTAATTACACCAATCCACATATGGATACCTCAATGTTCATTAAGCCAACAGAATTACCTGAGGTTAGAAACCAGCGTCCCAGTCCACCTCAATCACTTTGGTGCTGAGATCCACTCTTTTAACTACTGTATCAATATACGGAATTAACCGTTCTTGTTTTGCGAAAGCATCTTTGCTATTCGCCTGAACTACCAAAACATCGTTTGAACCTGTTTCTATTAATTCGCTGAC
Source organism: Gallibacterium genomosp. 2 (assembly GCF_000771895.1). Taxonomy (NCBI): domain Bacteria; kingdom Pseudomonadati; phylum Pseudomonadota; class Gammaproteobacteria; order Pasteurellales; family Pasteurellaceae; genus Gallibacterium; species Gallibacterium genomosp. 2. The sequence goes on along the minus strand of NZ_JPXY01000006.1, from coordinate 39,341 downwards.
AACACCCATATCGTATCCCTGCAAATTAATCACACGACAACCGATTAAATCGTGCCAGTAAAACTCCCCTTCATCTAATTCTGGAAGTTGGTTCAAATCCACGCCAATTTCAATATTGGCTAATGCCTGTGCCTGTTCACGATCATCAACCCCTTTAATCTTCACAATCAAATCTTGACTATGATGACGCCAACCTTCAATTTCTACCGGTTGCCACTGTTTTTTAATGTTTAAAAACCACGGTTGATAATCAAAAATACTTTCTGCATATTCGGTAGATGAATAAACACGCAACCAACCACGAATACCATAAGTTGAACCAAGTTTACCTACGACACCGATTTTTTGCTGTTCCATTTCAACCACCTATGCTTTTAATTAAGCTGCTTGTTGTGCTTCTTTTACTAAAGATTTAACACGATCTGACAAAGATGCACCTTTGCTTACCCAATCATTTACGCGATCTAAATCAATACGTAAACGTTCTGCTTTACCAGAAGCGATTGGATTAAAGAAGCCGATACGTTCGATGAAACGGCCATCACGAGGGTAACGGCTGTCTGCAACGACAATTTGATAGAATGGGCGTTTTTTAGCTCCGCCACGAGATAAACGAATGGTTACCATAACCTTCCTCTAAAATATTGATAGTAAAAAAAGAAAACCCCGTTCGAAGTAGGGGCGTTAATTGCTTATTGCTAACAATGCTGTTAAAACCATGCACCCGATACAAAAAGCCGTAGAATTTTACCTTTTCCCACAGAAAAATCAATAATTGACCGGTTTTATTTTAGAGATTTCCCTAAGATATGATAGATAACTTAGCGATAATCAAAAATGGATAACATCAAATAACAGTCGGCGGTGCCGCTGTTGGTGGTGTTATCGGTCATCAAGTCGGAAAATGATCTTAATTCAATTCCCTCCTAAGCGAGGGAATTTTCAAATCTGTATTCGCCTCGTTAAATGCTCGGCAAAATTTTATTGTTCGCTATCTACCTACTATCCGCTAATAACGAATGCTTATAGCATGCCAATATCCGCAAAAAATTGTCGATAAATTTCTGCTTTCTTTGCTAATGCTAATGGGTAAGCACGTGATGACGAAGGAAGACGATAAAGCTGATATTGTCGCTGTGCAATTGTGATTGAAGTATTCTCACCATTTTTTAACATTACTCTTTCTTCATCAAGCAAAGAAAGCAATGTTTCAGTCGCTTTTTCACCAGCAGTCATAATCACTTTACATTGAGGAATTTGTGCTAACACTTCAGTGAGGTTGATCGGCTCAATAATCTGCAAAAATTTATCAGAGGCATTCCCCTGCTGACGAAAAATTTTATAACCGCTATCAAAAACGGCAATGCCTTTTGCACGCAAAAACTGTTCAATTTTTTCTTGATTAAAAGCAGTTTTATCGCTGTTTAGGAAATACTCTTTATTATTAAAAAAGACCGTACCATAAATACGCCACATATCATTTTGAAAATTAGGATAATAAAAATTCATTTTCCAACGTGCTTTCGGTGGTGGAAAACTGCCCAACATCAACATTGTGGCATTTGGTGGCAAGAAAGGTTGTAATGGATGTATTTCAATATTTTTCTCTATCATAAATAAGAGCTTAAGACACTATATAAAAGAAAAACTCGCACTAATAAAATTAGCGCGAGTAGTTAAGAAATTGACAATTAAGCAACTAACTGTTTCAAAATACGGCGGATAGGCTCTGCCGCCCCCCATAATAATTGGTCGCCAACAGTAAATGCGGCTAAGTATTCCGACCCCATATTAAGTTTACGTAAACGCCCAACTGGCACGCTCAATGTTCCAGTTACTTTTGCCGGCGTTAATTCACGCAATGTGGTTTCTTTGTCATTCGGAATCACTTTCACCCATTCATTATGAGAAGCTAAAATCTGCTCGATTTCCGCTAACGGTAAATCTTTTTTCATTTTGATAGTGAATGCTTGACTGTGGCAACGTAATGCCCCAATCCGCACACAAAGCCCATCAATTGGCACCGGATTGTCAGATAAACCTAAAATTTTGTTGGTTTCGGCATAACCTTTCCACTCTTCTTTAGTTTGACCACTTTCTAACAATTTATCGATCCATGGAATTAAACTACCACCAAGCGCTGCACCAAAATTTTCTGTTGGGAAATCTTCAGCTCGCATTTTGGCGGTAACTGCACGTTCAATATCTAAAATAGAAGAAGATGGATTTGCCAATTCAGGCGCAACCACATCGTGAAGTTCGCCCATTTGCAATAATAATTCACGCATATTTTTTGCACCAGCACCGGACGCAGCTTGATAAGTTGCCACCGAAACCCATTCAACCAAATCACGTTCAAATAGACCGCCTAATGCCATTAACATCAAACTAACGGTACAGTTTCCGCCAACATAAGTTTTAATGCCGTTTTTCAAGCCTTGATCGATCACGTGTTGATTAACAGGGTCAAGCACAATAATCGCCTCTTTCTCCATACGCAATGCAGAAGCGGCATCAACCCAATATCCATCCCAACCAGTAGCACGCAATTTTTTATAAACTTCATTGGTGTAATCACCACCTTGGCAAGTTACAATAATCTCTTGTTGCTTTAATGCCTCAAGATCATAAGCATCTAATAAAACGCCAGCAGCTTTTCCGGCATAATCAGGTGCAGGTTGCCCTGCTTGAGATGTGGTAAAAAAAGTAGGTGTGATATTAATAAAATCCTGCTCTTGTTGCATACGCTCCATTAATACAGAACCGACCATACCACGCCAACCAATAAAACCGACTTTTTTCATATTGTACCTCATTAGTTAATTTCAAATGTTCCAACTATAGCGCAACACTTAGCCCTACAATCTGTTGATTTTGTTGATAAATGCTGTGTTTTTAAATAAGCATTAATTAATTACCGCATAATATGAATTAAATCAATAGAAAATACAAAAAATATAAAGGCAAAATAAATATTTTTCAACAACTTATCTTTTGTCAATAAAAAATACTGTATATTTAAACAGTATTTTTACTGTAACTATTTGATTTTTTATTGATATACTAATTTTAATGTCAGATTGGTAGAGAAGAGATAAAATGGCAAGATCATTCCGTGTTTTTTGCCGTCATTGCGGCTATAAGGCATATATCAAAAGATCGGTAAGGGAACACGCCGATCTAACAAAATTGTACTGCGTATGCACTAACCCATCTTGTAATCATTCGTTCGTGCAAAACGTCGAATATGCATACACGACAAGAACATCTGATTTAGTGCAAAACGATTTAATATTAAATTTAATCAATAATCTATCAAAAGACGACAAAAACAAAATTTTCGAACATCTCCAACAAAAAAACCGCTAAAAAGCGGTTTTTTATTATGCTGAAAGTAATTTATCTGTTGCAAGTTGTGCCAAAAAACCACTACGGCTTTTATACTCTGGATGTGTTGCAATAAACGCATCAATTTTATGTAATAACAACGCTGGTAGAGTAATATTAATTTTTTCCGCTTTACCCATTAAATGCGACAAATCAACATCTACAAAAGTAAAAGTAAACCCCTCAAACTCTTTATTATTCATATGTGCTTTTATATCGGTTGGCAAAGGAAACTCTTCACCATCTTCTAACATTCCCTCGATATGAAAAGCGATAGCTTCTTTTGCATTAATATACGCCTCTTCTAATGTATCTCCAGCAGAAAAACAACCTGGCACATCAGGCACAATTACCCCAAAAGCGTGTTTATCATCACCCATTTCAATTCCAATCGGATATAACATATAAACCTCTCTTTTTATAAAAGGGGCTTATTTCAAGCCCGCTTGTTTTAATATTGAATTTACCGTTTTTATTTGTAAATCCTTTTTGGGATGCGGAACTGTTGTCCGCCCTTTCTTTATTGGATGTTTAAATTGATGATGACTACCAACCACATTCACCAAGTACCACCCATCTTTTTCAAGCATTTTTATTAATGTTTTACTATCCACCTTTTATCTTCCTGCCGTTTATTTAGTGGTTATTATACCTACTTTTATTATTATGTCAATAATTTTGTAGGTATAGTGGTTATTATTATATAAAAAGTAATAACAAAAAAGAAAATATTTTGTAAAAATGGAGTGAAAAATCAAGATTTTAAATGACAAATCGCCTCAATAGTATTAAACTCGTCAACGCTAATTATAGCTAATAATATTATTTTCAATGTTATAATTTATCTTATTGGTAGTACAATGATTATGTAAAAAATCTGATTTTTTTAAAATGTAATTTTAGGTGTATTTGGTAAAAAACAGGATAAATTCATTTTATCGAATGGCTGAAATATGAGTTTTTTCAATAAGTTAAATGAAAATACCCCCCCCCCGCACTTCTATAAGTAAAGTGAATTTATGTTTTAATTTACCTTTTATTTTAATGTTTACAAAAAAACTTACACAAAAAACAACAAAGAGCTAAGTAAAAAACACTGCAAATGGAACGCATATTCGCCATTAAAAGGATAAAAAGGCGAGTTCAATAGTGTATCCATTAAACATTTTTAAGGAATTTAAAAAATTTAAGGAGGCGATAAGCCATGAACAAGATCTATAAAGTTATATTTAATCGCAATAAAAATCGCTATGAAATTGTGTCTGAATTAGCGTCTAGCCGTGGTGGTAAATGTAAAGTTAAGGCTGGAAAGCAGATTGCTAAACTTTTTATGACTGGCTTATTAGCCACTTTCCTTAGTAGTGTGGCATTAGCGGCAGATGAAGAAGTTAAGGTTAAATATGATACTACTACAGGTATGATTAAAATTGTTAAAGCAACTAATGAAAGTGATGTTTTAGCAACTTATGCAGTAGGGGGGAAAATAGCCGAAATTACTGGTAATGGAACAGATAATCCAGCAAACACTATAGCACTAGGACAGAATAGTACAGTTTTACAAAGCAATACGATTGCTATTGGTACCGATGCCCATGCAGGTGATGCAAGTGGTTCATCTACTCAACAAGACGGTAAAATCGCGATAGGTAATAAAACCGTGGCTAGTGGGGATAGAAGTATTGCATTAGGGAATCAGTCAGCCGAGAATAATGGTTCTTATAATATTGTACAGGGCCGAGACTCCATTGGTATTGGTACGTCTACGAGTGTATTTGGTTATTCTGGCGTGTCCATTGGGCGTCGCAATATCATTGGTATTCCAGAGCCTGAAAAGATAAGTTCAGAGGGCGTGCTAACGACAAAGAGTCAAAATAAATCTTATGGAGAGGCAGACCCAGGGGGGAATAGCGTTATTGTAGGTGCCTATAATGTGGCATATGGTAGTCGTTCGAGTATTGTTGGTAGCTTTTCCCGTGCTATGGGCAGTAATAGCGTAGCCATTGGTAGTGGGGTACAGTCTTTAAGCGATGGCAGTATTGCTATCGGTAAAGGGAGTGGTTATGAGTTTAGTAATAAAATCACTACATATGCTCGTTATTGGGAGTTGCCACCAGAATACAAGGTGTTGAAACAGGTACTTAAGACTGATATTCAAGGTGATAAGGAATATAAAAAAGGAAGAAAAACGTTACCTAAGTATGAGAACTATGGTGCTGGTAGCAGTGATCCCGGTGGCTTTATTGTAGAGGGGAAAAATGCGCTGGGTGTTGGTAGCTACACTCAGGTGCGTGGGGACAGTGCCATTGGTTTGGCAACCGGGGAAATGACTGCAGATCTTTCTAAAAAAGATAAGTCTGACTATGCCAAAGATATGGGTAAAATCATGGACATGGAAGAAACCTTGTACGCTGCAAAGGAGAAATTGAAGAGTGATTCAACTAGCGATAAGGAAACACTAGAAGCTGACGTGAAAGCTGCTGAAGAGAGTTTGGCGGCTGCCAAAAAGGCTTTTCGTGAGGAGTACTTGAAAAACTATTCCTTTGTAGAAGGTGAAGCGGCATTAGGTGTAGGGCGTCAAATCTTGGCAAAAGGGGCTCGCTCTATGGCGGTTGGTGATCAGGCTAAAGCTATTTCTAACGATGCTATTGCTTATGGTGGTAAAACGTTGGCAAATGGTACTAATTCGATGGCTATGGGTGGTGCTGCCAAGGTAGGTACAGAGAAACAAAATTATGATAACAGTATGGCGATTGGTTCGCATACCAATGTACAAGCCGGCAATGCGGTAGCATTAGGGGCGTTTAGCCAAGTAACAGGAAAAAACTCGCTAGCACTAGGCTTTGGTAAACAAGATGGTAATAATATTAACTATAATGCCGTGTCTGGTGAAGACTCTACCCTCATTGGTAGTTATGGTACTGTACAAGGAAACAATTCCATTTTAATCGGTAGTAGCGGTAGCATTGCTAATGACCGTGTCGTTGCTTTAGGGAATAATATTAATATTGCAGCGGCAGATCCAAAGGACCAAAAAAATAATACAGCAGGCTCGGTATTCTTAGGGGATCACGCAGGGTATGTGAAAGATTCTGATCTTTCTCGTTCGCTAGGTGAAGTAGATGTAGTAGGCAGTGATAAAAAAATGGAATTAACCGAATCCCTTAGTAGCACCAAAGGGGCATTACGGGATTATACGAAGGATTTCATCTATATTTATATGCTGGAACGGCAAGACGATGGCACCCAAATTGGTGCACCCATAGCGGTTCGTAGCGATTTCGCTGGTGGCAATTCTACCGTTGGTGTTGTGAGTGTAGGCTCTACTTATCAACAAAACTTTGATGGTCCTGAAGACATTAAAGCATATCATGAAAAGGTCGGCTCCCTTATTACAGTACCAGTAGATGTAACCGTGCAAGTGTGGAAAAATGGTATTTTCATAAAAGAGGAACAACAAACCCGTTACTTTGCAGCGGACTTAGAGCGTAAGGATATTTATGCAGATAGCACATTATTGTCAGATACAGATAAGGAAAAGGTATGGAACGCAATTCAAAGTAAAACTTCAACGCCTAATAGCACGTATACCGTATTTGAAACTCGCCGTATCCAAAATGTAGCACCGGGTTTGATTGGCTCCAACTCCACTGATGCAATTAATGGCTCTCAATTATTTGCCACTAACCAAATGTTAGGTAACTTAGTCGGCAGTTTGAAGAAAGCATTAGGCGATAATGTAACCATTACCCCAGATGGAGAAATCGACACGAAAGATGAAGATAATACTCCTTTTACCTTAGGATGGATTGCTAAGGCTGGTTCCGTAGAGGATTCAAATGGCACAGTAGACTATAAAGTTGATAAAGCGGAGGGTGAAACAGAAGAAGCCAACAAAGAGAAAGTAAATAAGCTTAAGTCGACAGGTTATGTTGTAGATGCCGCTAAAACAATGACTTTTAAAGCAGGGAAAAATATCGGTTTAGTACAAAAACCGGGTGAGCTCAGCATTAGCACCGTTGATATGCCAAGCTTTACATCGGTTGAATTACGGGGTAATGAGACAACAACTGATGATGGCAAAAAGGTTACTGAAGTCACTAAAATCGATTCAAGTGGTATGAAAGTGGTAACAGAAACTTCAACACCAGCAAGCGATGGCGGTACGACTCCTACAGTAACAGAAAAAGTTTCCACCACCGTAGGAAAAGACGGAGTGTCTACAGATGGAAGCGTTAAAGTAACGAATGGAAAAGACGGCAATCAGGCAAAAGACCTCGTAACCATTGGTAAAAATGTTGATCCTAACGCACCAGCTGGTACAGATGGTGAAAACGGCACAATTGGCTTAGATGGTAAAAACGGTAGCAGTGCAACTATTACGGTAGACCGTGGTACTAGCTCTTTAGACGATAAGAAGAACATCGGCGGTACCGATCCTGCTAAGATGGATCGCATTACATACACGACAAAGGACAAAGAAAACAATGATGTAACCCACGAAGTGGCAACAATGGATGATGGCTTGTTCTTCTCCGGTGATAGTGCTGATGGCGTAGAATCGAATGGAGTCGATGCGAATACATTCGGTCGTAAATTGAGCCAAGAAACAAAAATCGTTGGTGGCGTAGACCTTGGTTTACAAGCTGATGCAACGGCAGAACAACGCAAAGCAGCGATTGCCGCCAAATTAACAGACGGCAACATCGGCGTTATTTCTGACGGCACTGATACATTAACCGTTAAATTGGCGAAGAATTTAATGGGCTTAGATTCCACAACGTACACTAGCCTTACAACTAAAACAGATGATGGTAATGCTACATCTACTATGAAAGTAGACGGCAATGGTGTGCGTTTCGTAGGTAATAACGATACGGTGAAAAATGATGCACCTAGCCTCACCACAGATGGCATTGATGGTGGCAATAAGCAAATTACCAACATTGATTCAGGACTTAAAAATGGTAATACAACCATTTCCATTTCTGACTTAAAAGATCCTAATAAAACTGCAACCATTAATCCTATTTTGAACAATGCGGTCAATGTAAGTGATTTGAAAACTATCGTTGATGCTGGATTTAAGCTAAATACATCTGGACAACCAACTGACCCTGGTGCAACCACCGTTAGGATTGGTGATACCATTAACATCATTGATGGGGCGAATACGAAAGTGTCAGCCATTACCGCTGAAGATGGTACTCATACATTCCATATGGATGTGAATGGCTTACCAATGTCCTATGTAACCACAGATGGCAAGCCAGTAACCAAGATTGGAGACAAGTTCTACAAAACAGAGGACTTGGAAAATGGCACACCTAAACCAAATAAACAACCATTAACAGACAACGAAGTAAGTAACAATATTTCCCTATTGGATAAAACAGGAAATACGACAGCAGCACCACAAATCAAGAACGTTGGTTCTGGTTTGGTAAATAGTAATAATAAGGCGATGAATCCTAGCGATTTATTAAATACGGCGGACAATGATCCTGTACTGAAGAATGCCGTTAACGCAGGTGATCTTAAACAGGTGGCGGCAGCGGTTAAGACCGAAGTGACTGGTACAGGCAAAGCCATCGTTACGAACACCACCGCACAAGATGGTCATACTATTTACAATGTCCACGTTGATCCTGTAGTAAATGTAGTCGCTGCTGACGGTAAGACACAAGTCGTTCGCGGTGATGACGGCAAGTATTACGATCCAGCAGATATCGAAAACAAAACATTCGTTCCAGATGGTAAAGGCGGCGGTAATTGGTACAATACATCCGATATTGGTGATAATGGTCAACCTAATACAGGTGCGTCAGTACAAAATATTAACCCTGTGGATGTAAAAAATAATTTCGTCAATCCAAATGGCACCGGTTCTATCGTTGTTGACAATGTGAAAAGTGGCATTGGCGGTGAAGTGAAAGACCCCGCTCATAATAATAAAAATACGTTCATTGACAATGTAAACAAAGTGGGCAAAACAACCCCTGATGGCACTGCTACACCAGATGCGATTAGTGAAAACACGGTTGTGAATGCAAAAGATTTGAAAAACCTAGTAGATACTGGTTTCAAATTGAATACGTCTGGACAACCAGCTGACCCTGGTGCGACTACCGTTAAGATTGGTGAAACCATCAAGGTCGTTGATGGTACGAATACGAAAGTATCCGCTATTACAACATCTAAAGACGGCGTACACGCATTCCATATCGATGTGACGGGCATGCCAATTTCCTATACGGATACAGACGGTAATGCACTCACTAAAATTGGTGATAACTATTACAAAAATACAGACATTACCAATGGCGTGCCAAATAAGGATGCCGTGGCAGTAGATCCTGAGAAGGTAACCGACAATATTAAGGTAATCAATAAGGACGGTAGCACTACTAACCCTGGTACGATTTCCAATGTGAAATCCGCTATTGATGGCGTTGTAGGTAATGGGGGACCAAATGGCAGTACTATTAACGGTGAAGGCGGTACGAATACTTTCATCGACAATGTAAATCGCATTGGTGCCGATACGAATGGTATCGATAAAAATAGCGTTGTCACTACTGGTGATTTGAAAAACTTAGCCGACACACCATTGTTCTTTAGTGGCGATGTATCTTCAGCCACTGCTACAAATAATACTTTCAGTCGCAAACTTAGCGAAAAAGTATCCATCGTTGGCGAAGTGAAACATGGGTTAGCAGATACAGCTTCTGCCGAAGACAAAGCAAATGCTATTCGTGCTAAATTGTCTGATGGCAACATTGGCGTCGTATCTAACGGCACAGACACCTTAACCATTAAATTGGCTAAGGAATTGCAAAATCTTACATCGGTAACTACTGGTTCTGGTGATAATACAACCGTTATGAACCAAGATGGCGTAACTATTACAACCCAAACACCTAAGAACGGAGGTAAACCGGCAAGCACTACTGAAACGAAGCTTTCTAAAGACGGTTTAGCAACAGACGGTACCGTTAAAGTAACGAATGGTAAAACTGGCGATAACGCAAAAGACCTTGTTACTATTGCCAAAGGTACAGAAACTGATCAAAACGCAACGGATAAAGAGTTCGGTACAGTGACGATTGATGGCAAGAATGGTTCTAATGCAATATTGACTGTAGATCGTGGCACTAAATCTGTTACTGACTCGGCGAATGTTGGCAAAGATTCAAGTAAACCAGTAAGTGATGATAACCAAGCAGGAATGGACCGCTTGACCTACACCACTACGGGTGCTGATGGTAAGAGCATTATCAACCACGAAGTGGCAACTTTGGATGATGGCTTCTTCTTAACCACAGAACATACCGAAGCAGATAAAACGAGAACAGTGCTATTTAACAACACTATTAAAGTTTTAGATGGCGCTAATACAAAAGTTTCCGCTATGGGTGGCGAAGATGGAACACATACTTTTAGTATTGACGTAACGGGCTTGCCAATGACTTACACCGCAACGGATGCAAATGGTAAGACTCAAGATGTTCATAAAGTAGGCGATACATACACATTAGCGGATGGTACGAAGCTAGTACAAGTAGGAGATAAGTTCTACAAACCTGACCAAGTGGAAGAGGTTAATGGAAAACCGCAGGTAAAAGCTGATCAAGAAGATAAGGATACTAAACTCAATAATGTATCACTTATCAGTCCAGTTGCTAATACAGCCCCAACCTTATCCAATGTGGGTTCTGCATTGAAAAAATCTGACGGTACTCGCATCACTATGAGCGATTTAGATGATAGCAGCACATATCCAACTGATAATCCAATTTGGAATAATGCAGTCAATGTAGGTGATTTAAAAGCAGCGACAGATGCTGCACGCACCGAAGTAACGGGTACTGGTGAAGCATTTGTTACTAGCAAACAAGCTACTGATGGACATACTATTTACAATGTACATGTGGACAAAATCCTATCCCATAAAGATGTGGCTGGGAATGAACTCGTTCGCGGTGGTGATGGCAAGTACTATACCAATGAAGAGATTAAGGATAAAACATACATACCTAGCGAAAATAAATGGTATAGTAACCGTGATATTACGGACGGTAAACCAAATAAAGATGCACAAGCGGTAACGCCTAACCCAGTAGACCAAAGTAATGTAAAAACTAGCTTGGTTAACCCTAATACAGGCGTAGGCACTGGCACGGATACGTCCATGACATTAGATAATGTTAAATCTGGCATCGGTGGCGAGGTGAAAAATGCTGACGGTAACAATACTTTCATTGACAATATCAATAAAGTTGGTAAGAAAAGCGATGATGGTACAGCAGCACCAGATGCCATTAGCGAAAATACCGTTGTGAATGCGAAAGATTTGAAAAATGTAGTAGATACAGGATTCAAATTGAACACGTCGGGCCAAGGTAAGAACCCTGCCGACACGGTTAAGATTGGTGATACTATCCAAGTGGTAGATGGCAAGAATACAACTGTTTCTGCTATTACTAATCCAACCACTGGTGTACATGAATTCCATATTGATGTAACAGGATTACCAGTAACGTACACGGCAACAGAAGGCAAAAATGGTCAACCAGTTGATGTATCCAAAGTAGGGGATACTTATCAATTAGCCGATGGTACGAAGCTAGTTAAATATGGTGATAAGTTCTACAAACCAAATCAAATCGTCAATGGACAACCAGTAGGGGATGCACAAGGCTTCACTATTAATGACGATATTCGTTTAGTAAATCCTAACAATGGCACTGGTCCTGTGAAGATTAGCAATGTAGCACCAGGTGTAGGTGATAATGATGCGGTTAATATGTCACAGTTGAAAAACTTGTCGGCTGGTTCTAAAACGGAAGTGACAGGCACTGGTGCAGCGGAAGTCACTAAGAAAACGGCTAAAGATGGTCACGATATTTACAATGTACATGTAGATAAATTGTTGACTGTTAAACCGGTAACGACTGGCACAGCTATGGAACGTGGTGCAGATGGTAAATACTATGCGCCAAGTGAAATCCAAGATAAAACATTCGTTTCCGATGGCAATGGTGGCGGTTCTTGGTATGCCAAGGATGACGTAGATGAATATGGTACGCCACTAGATGGCAAATCCCCGTTAGCACAACAACCAACAGCATTGGATCCAAATACGTTGAAAACCAGCGTAACCAATCCTAACGGCAATGGTCCAACTATTGTAGATAATGTGAAGAGCGTTCTCGATGGCTCTGGCATTGGCAATGGTGCGGACATGAGTAGCAAGATTGATACTATTGAAAATGGTAAGCCTGTGGAGACAGCTGGTTCCAACCAATTCATTAAGGATTTGACGGGACTTAATCCTACGACTGATGCGGATAAACTTAATTCTGTATCTACTGTAAGTGACCTACAAAAAGTGGCATTAACGCCATTATTCTTTGAAGGGGATACAGCAGAAAGTGCAACTACGAACAATGCGTTCGGTCGTAAGTTAAGTGAAAAGGCAAAAATCGTTGGCGGACAAAAGGACGTTACGAAATTAACGGATAACAACATTGGCGTTGTATCCAATGGCTCCGATACATTAACCGTTAAATTGGCTAAGGAATTACAAGGCCTTACATCGTTAACTACTATTGATGAAACGGATGGTACGAAAACCATCGTATCTGGAAAGGGTGTAACAACTAATGGTAAAGTTGTGGTTAATAATGGTAAAACCGGCGATGAGGCAAAAGAGCTTGTAACCATTGATAAAGGTACAGATGGTTCTGGTACGGATAAGGAATACGGCAAAATCGGTTTAGATGGTAAGAATGGCAGTAATGCGACGATTACGATCGACCGTGGCACGAAATCCTTAAACGACGATGTAAATATCGGCGTTGATCCTAGCCAACCAGTAGGCGAAACAAACGAATCGGCTGCGATGGACCGCATCACTTACACTACAACAGGTCCTAACAACACCGTTATTAACCATGAAGTGGCAACCTTAGATGATGGCTTCTTCTTAACTACATCGAAGGATGTAACCGATAATAAAGCGGCTACTAAGGTGAAACTTAATAATACGATTAAGTTCACAGACGGTGCGAATACGAAAGTATCTACTGTAGATTCCAAAGATGGCATTCATGAATTACACGTAGATGTAACTGGTTTACCTGTAACATATACGGCTAGCGAATTGGATGATAATGGCAAACCTACGAATACACAAAATGTATCTAAAGTAGGCGATACGTACCAATTAGAAGATGGCACGAAACTGGTGAAAGTAGACAATAAGTATTACACACCAGATCAATTGGAAAATGGTACACCAAAACCTGGCGTAAAAGGATTAACTATCGATAATAGCATTCGCGTTATCAATCCAGAACAACCGAATAACAGTGCTAAGATTACTAATGTAGCACCAGGCGAGGCGGATACTGATGCGGTGAATATGTCGCAATTGAAACAACAAGTAGCGGCGGCCACTACAGAAGTAACAGGCACTGGGGCAGCAGAAGTTACGAAAGTAACAGGTTCAAACGGTCAAAATATTTACAATGTTCACGTGGATAAATTAATGACCGTAAAACCTGTGGATGCGAATAGCACCATTGCACGCGGTGGTGATGGCAAGTACTACAATGCTGGTGATATTGCAGGCAAAACATTCGTATCCGACGGTCATGGTGGCGGTAACTGGTATGATGCTAATGACGTAGACCAAGCAACAGGCAAACCGAAAATCGAAGATGATGGCATTACGCCTAAACAACCATTGGCAGATCAACCACAAGCGGTGGATCAAAATACATTGAAAAACAGCGTAGTAAATCCAAATGGCAATGGGCCTACCGTACTGGATAATGTAAAATCGGGAATTGGTGGCGATGCAGGCAATGGTATTAAAAACGGTAGCACCATCGACGGTACAACTGGTAACAATACTTTCATCGAAAACTTGGATAAAGTAGGCAAACCAGCTAACGAAGGTGGTATTGACAAGACGACGGTTGTCAATGCTGGCGACCTTAAGAACCTAGCAGATACCCCATTGTTCTTTAGTGGTGATAGTGCTGATGGTGTGGTTGCAGCAGATGGTACGGATAAAAACACATTCAGTCGCAAGTTGAGTCAAGAAACAAAAATCGTTGGCGGCGTAAACCTTGAATTACAAGATGGTGCAACAGCAAAACAACGCAAAGAAGCGATTGCAGCGAAATTAACAGATGGTAATATCGGCGTTATTTCTGATGGTACTGATACATTAACCATTAAATTGGCGAAAGAGTTGAAGGACCTTGCCTCCGTTAAAGTATCCAATGGTAAAGATGGGAAAAACCTCGTTACTATCGGTAAAGAAGTAGACGATAAAGCCCCAGCTGGCAAAGATGGTGAAAATGGCTTTATCGGTTTAGACGGTAAAAACGGCAGTGAAGCTGTCATTACTATCGACCGTGGTACTAAATCCATTACTGACGAAGCAAACCTAGGGAAAGATCTAAGTCAACCAGTTAGCGGTACCAACAAATCGGCTAACATGGACCGCATTACGTACACTACAAAAGGTGCTAATGGCGACATTGACCACGAAGTAGCGACGTTAGACGACGGATTTATGCTTACTACTTCTACAGATGTAGCTAACAGCAAAGCACCAGCTAACGTGAAGTTGAACAATACCATCAAGTTCACCGACGGTGCGAATACGAAGGTGTCCACTGTAACGTCTAAAGATGGTGTCCATGAATTACATGTTGATGTAACGGGCCTACCTGTGACGTACACGGCGACTAAGACTGATGCACAAGGTAATGTAGTGGGCAATCCAGTGAACGTATCTAAAGTAGGCGATACATACCAAGATGCAGCGGGTAATAAATTGATTAAAGTTGGCGATAAATATTATCGTCCAGATCAATTAGTGGATCCAAATGTACCAAACCCTAAAGTGAAGGACGCTGAAAAAGCAAATGGCTTGACAATAACGGACAGCATTTCTCTTGTTAATAACGATGGCACGACGAACCCTACTACATTGAAAAATGTAGACTCTGGCTTGAAAGATGCTAATGGCAATGCTACAACCTTAGAACAAGCAGTAGGGTCTAATGCCGTTAACGTAGATGATTTGCGCACCATTGGCAAAGCAGCCACTACGGAAGTAACTGGTACTGGTGCAGCAGAAGTAACAAAAACTACGGGTGCTGACGGTCAAAATATTTACAATGTTCATGTAGATAAATTGATGACCGTAAAACCTGTGGATGCGAATACCAACATTGCACGCGGTGGTGATGGCAAGTACTACAATGCCAGTGATATTGCAGGCAAAACATTCGTATCCGACGGACAAGGTGGCGGTAGCTGGTATGATGCTAATGACGTAGATCAAGCAACAGGCAAACCGAAAACCGAAGACGATGGCATTACGCCTAAACAACCATTGGCAGATCAACCACAAGCGGTGGATCAAAATATGTTGAAAAACAGCGTTGTCAATCCAAATGGCGATGGTCCTACTGTATTGGATAATGTAAAATCTGGTATTGGCGGCAAAGTGGTTGACCCTGAACATGAAAATAAGAATACTTTCATGGAAAACGTCGACACTATCGGCAAGGCTAATGGCATTAGCGAAAACACCGTAGTTAATGCTGGCGATTTGAAGAACCTCGTAGACACAGGCTTTAAATTGAACACATCTGGTCACAGTGGCGATGCACAAACCGTTAAGATTGGCGAAACCATTAAGGTCGTAGACGGTGCGAATACGAAGGTATCCGATATTACATCTAAAGATGGCGTTCACGAATTCCATATCGATGTAATTGGCTTACCTATGACGTACACCGTATCCCAAACGGGAGATGCAGGCACTAGTGAAAGCGTATCCAAAGTAGGCGATACGTACCAATTGGCAGATGGCACGAAATTGGTGAAAGTAGGTGACAAGTTCTACAAACCTAGCCAATTAGTGGACCCTAATGCGGAACAGCTAGAAGTAAAACCAGAAGAAGTAGCTAAGAACTGGACTGTTAACGACAGCATTTCCTTGGTGAATAAGGAAGGTTCTAAGAACGCGCCTACGTTGAAAAATGTAGGCTCTGGTTTGAAAGATGCCGCTGGTAATGCTACATCTATAGATCAAGCAGTTGGTACCAATGCAGTTAACGTAGATGATTTGCGCACCATTGGCAAAGCAGCTACAACGGAAGTAACTGGCACTGGCGCAGCAGAAGTTACGAAAGTAACGGGTGCTGACGGTCAAAATATTTACAATGTTCACGTTGATAAGTTGATGGAAGCTAAGTCTACGGAACCAGGTAAGACAATCGTTCGCGGTTCTGATAATAAGTACTACTATGTTGATGATGCATTGAAACAAGCTAATGATGGCAAGTGGTACCCAGCAGATCAAGTCGGTGCTGATGGTAAACCAGCAGATGGTGCAGTAGGCAAAGATACTACCGAATTAACTGTAGTACCTGCAGATAAATTGAAAAACAGCCTTGTAAATCCTAATGGCAATGGCCCTACCGTATTGGATAATGTAAAATCTGGTATTGGCGGCAAAGTGGTTGACCCTGAACATGAAAATAAGAATACTTTCATGGAAAACGTCAACACCATCGGCAAGGCTAATGGCATTAGCGAAAACACCGTAGTTAATGCTGGCGATTTGAAGAACCTCGTAGACACAGGCTTCAAGTTGAATACATCTGGTCACAGTGGCGATGCACAAACCGTTAAGATTGGCGAAACCATTAAGGTCGTAGACGGTGCGAATACGAAGGTATCCGATATTACATCTAAAGATGGCGTTCACGAATTCCATATCGATGTAACGGGCTTACCTATGACGTACACCGTATCGCAAACGGGCAACGCTAGCACTAGTGAAAGCGTATCCAAAGTAGGCGATACGTACCAATTGGCAGATGGCACGAAATTGGTGAAAGTAGGCAACAAGTTCTACAAACCTAGCCAATTAGTGGACCCTAATGCGGAACAACTAGAAGTAAAACCAGAAGAAGTAGCTAAGGACTGGACCGTTAACGACAGCATTTCCTTGGTGAATAAGGAAGGTTCTGACAAGTCTCCTACGTTGAAAAATGTGGGTTCTGGTTTGAAAGACGCTAATGGCAATGATACAACCTTAGATAAAGCAGTAGGGTCTAATGCGGTTAACGTAGACGATTTACGTACGATGGGTAAAGCAGCTACTACAGAAATAACAGGCACTGGTGCAGCAGAAGTTACGAAAGTAACAGGTGCAAACGGTCAAAATGTTTACAATGTTCACGTTGAACGCTTTATGCAGGTGGCTGAAACCGATGTTGAGGGCAATAAAGTCGTAAAAGCTGCGGATAACCACTATTACAAAGAAGCAGACATCAAAAATAAAACCTATATTGATGGTAAGTGGTATAACAATACCGATATCAAAGATAAAACTAAAATAGGTGACAAGTGGTACAATGCAGACGACGTTGTGAACGGCGTACCTAAACCAAATGCAACAGAATTGACTGTACAAGACACAACTCCAAATAAAGCGGTCGGCTTACAAAATAACCTCGTTAATCCGAATGACAATACACCGACACGTTTAAGCAATCTTGCTTCTGCATTAAGCGGAGAGGTGGGCAACGGTGCAGATACGGAGGACAACAGTGCTATCAACGGCATTAATAAAAATGGTAAACCGACAAGTGAATCCGGTAGCAACACCTTTGTGAAAAATGTATTAGACTTAGATGCAACCGTAAAAACAGAGGAACAGTTAAAAACTTCTCTAGGACACGACCCAAGCGAAGATGAAGTAAAAGAGGAAAAGGCACGTGCTGAAAAAGATAAAGCCTTACTCAATTCAGCCGTTACCGTTGCTGATTTACAAAAAACGTTACAATCCCCACTGTTCTTTGAGGGCGACAGTGCTGATGGTGTAGCCAATGAAAATGGTTCAGATAAAAATACATTTGCCCGTAAGTTAAGCCAAAAAACGAAAATCGTTGGTGGCGTTGATTTAGGCTTGAAGGAAAACGCTACAGCAGACGAGCGTAAGAAAGCGATTGCTGAGAAATTATCAGACGGCAACATTGGCGTTATTTCTGACGGCACTGACACCTTAACCATTAAATTGGCGAAAGATTTAACTGATTTACACTCTGTTACAACAACAGACGATAAGGGAAATACTACGCAAATTAATGGAAAAGGCTTAGCCACTACGGCTGATGATGGTAAGGGAAATATTAAGATTACTACTGTCACCAGTGATGGCATTACCATTGTTACAACCGATAAAGATGGCAATAATAGTGTATCTTTAACCAATAAGGGCTTAGATAATGGTCATCACCAAATTATCAATGTAAAAAGTGGATTGCTTGATCGACAAGGTAAGCCTGTTACTTTGAAAGAGGCGTCAGGAGATATTCTTAATAACGCTGTGAATGTGAAAGATTTACGTGATGTCGTTCAAGGGCTAACCGATAGTGGTAAAGGCGGTGGCTTTGGGCTTACTGGTAATAACGGTGAAGTCCATAAGAGCCTTGGCGAAACCATCACACTTAAAGGCGGTATAGCCAATAAGGTAGAAAATGGTAGAGATATGAATAAGCCTGAAAAAGCTACAACGGATAAAAATACCTATATTGATGTGAAAACCAGTAAAAACGGTTCAGAAAAAATAATGGTAGTAGAAATAGCCAAAGATTTAACCGATTTAAATAGTGCTGAATTTACAGATCAAGAAGGTAATACCACGAAAATGAAAGGTGATGGTATTTATATTGATAAAAACGGTGATGGCAACGCTGATATATCATTAACCTCCGAAGGCTTGAACAACGGCGGTAATAAAATTACCAACGTTGCTGATGGAACAGAGGATACCGATGCGGTTAATGTGAGTCAGCTCAACAAGCTTAAACAGGAAATTAAGCAAAATATTGGTGATGAGATTAATGAACTCAATGCTTATGCACCAGTTGTCTATTTGGATAAAGAGGGTAACCGTGTTATCAGAAAAGGAAATAAATTCGTTAAGAAAAATGATGAAACGGCTGAAATTCCACCACAAGATATCCGCTTAAGTTTGGTAAATGCAGATGGTAAAACTACGACTCCAAGCACATTGCAAAATGTGGCTGAAGGGGTTAAAGACACAGACGCTGTTAATGTAAAACAGCTTAAAAAACCGCTAACATTTAATGGTGATGCCGGCTCATCTAGTGCCAAATTAGGTGAAACCGTTGCTATTAAAGGTGGCGCAAATAGTGCTGATTTAACTGATAATAATATCGGCGTGATCGCAAATAGCTCCACTAAGACTTTAAATGTGAAATTGTCTAAGAAACTGAAAGGCTTAGAAAGTGCAGAGTTTGTGGACAATAATGGCAATACCACTAATATTACAGGCGATGGCGTGCATATTAGTGGCGGTAATGGAAGTAACGTGTCATTAACTTCTCAAGGATTGAATAATGGCGGTAACAGAATTACCAATGTTGCGCCGGGTGTGGAAGCAACCGATGCTGTCAATGTGAGTCAGTTGAATCAGGTTGGTGCAGCTTTACATAACCGTATTAATAATGTGGCGAAGGGTGCATATGGTGGTGTTGCTTCTGCTGGTGCAATGGCAAGTTTACCGCAAGCCTATTTACCAGGTAAAAGTATGGTTGCTGCTGGCGCAAGCCATTACCGTGGAGAGTCTGCAGTAGCATTAGGTGCATCTCGTATTTCAGATAATGGTAAGATTATTTTGAAATTAAATGCTAGCCATAATACTTCAGGAAATACAATGGTTGGAGCTGGTGTAGGCTATCAATTCTAGTTGTATTCTGTTATCTTGAGTCAAGAATAACCAACTAATCATTCGGTTAGTTGGTTATTTCATTATTGTAATGAAGACAAAAACACCATTTTAATTAGATAAAATCAATAATAAGCAAAATAATATGGCTATATTGTTTGAGTGGAGAAACGGATGAAAAAAATTATTGTGGCAATATCTGGAGCATCGGGCGTTGTTTATGCCATAGATTTACTGCAATCTTTACGAAAAATAGAACAACCAATAGAGATTCACGGCGTGGTGAGCCATTGGGCAAAAGAAAATTTGCGTATAGAAAGCAAAATGCAATTATCGGAACTATATCAGCTTATGGATTATCACTATTCCAATCGAGATATGACATCAACTATTGCTTCTGGCTCTTATTTAATTGATGCTATGGTTATTGTGCCAGCAAGTATGAAAACCGTTGCAAGCATCGCTTGTGGTTTTCACGATAGTTTGATTGGTCGAGCCGCAGATGTGACTTTGAAAGAACAACGTAAATTAATTATTGTGCCACGTGAATCACCGTTAAGCGTTATTCATTTGGAAAATTTGACCAAATTAGCAAAATTGGGGGCACATATTATTCCGCCTATTCCGGCATTTTATCACCCACCACAATCAGTAGATGAACTCATTCGACAGCAGACAGGGAAAATTCTTGATTCATTAGGAATAGCACATCAATTGATTCCTCGTTGGCAAAGTGGAATTACGGGAACTAAACTACTTTAGTTAACAGATAACAACAATTTTACTTTAAGTGAAGAATAAATTTAGCAGGGCGTAAGAAAATTTCACTGAAAACGGTTATTGCTAATTTAACAAGCGATAAAAATATGCAAAAATAACAAGGTTTATTGATATCCCTCTTAATGAAATGGTTACTAAGATAATCGTTTATTTGTTAGGGAATAGGTTCTAAAGTTTATTTATTGCTTAAATAACCAATTATTTATTACGGAGCAATAAGGAAATATTAAGAAAAAACTTCTTAAATATAGGTTTTTTATGAAAACAACAGCAGAAATTAGACAATCTTACTTAGATTTTTTTCATAGCAAAGGACACCAAATTGTAGCTAGCAGTTCATTAGTTCCAGAAAATGATCCAACTTTACTCTTTACTAATGCCGGAATGAATCAGTTTAAGGATGTTTTCCTAGGAATTGATAAACGTGCTTACCACCGTGCAACTACGGCACAACGTTGCGTGCGAGCAGGTGGAAAACATAATGATTTAGAAAATGTTGGTTATACTGCTCGTCATCACACTTTCTTTGAAATGTTGGGAAATTTTAGTTTTGGTGATTACTTTAAACACGATGCTATTCATTTTGCTTGGGAGTTTTTGACTTCTCCGCAATGGTTAGGGTTACCAAAAGAAAAATTATGGGTCACCGTGTATGAAACCGATGAAGAGGCCTATAACATTTGGCATCAACAAATTGGCGTGCCGGCAGATCGTATTGTCAGAATTGGAGATAACAAAGGCGCACCTTATGCTTCTGATAACTTCTGGCAAATGGGAGATACTGGGCCTTGTGGGCCTTGTACTGAAATTTTCTATGATCACGGTGATCATATTTGGGGTGGTCCTCCGGGTTCTGCTGAAGAAGATGGCGACCGTTATATCGAGATTTGGAATATTGTGTTTATGCAATATAACCGTTTAGCAGACGGCACAATGGAAAAATTGCCGAAACCATCTGTAGATACCGGAATGGGATTGGAACGTATCAGCGCGGTATTACAACACGTTAATTCTAATTATGACATTGATATTTTTAAAGTATTAATAGCTAAAGTGGCAGAAATTACTGGTGAGAAAGATCTTGCCAACAAATCTTTACGAGTAATTGCCGATCATATTCGTTCTTGTGCTTATTTGATTGCTGATGGCGTTTATCCATCTAATGAAGGGCGTGGTTATGTATTACGTCGTATTATTCGCCGTGCAGTGCGTCACGGTCATTTATTAGGAGCAAAAGACACTTTCTTCTATAAATTAGTGCCAACCTTAATTGAAGTTATGGCTCAAGCCGGAGAAATTCTTAAAGAAAAACAAGCGCATATCGAAAAACTATTACGTTTGGAAGAAGAACAATTTGCTCGTACATTGGAACGTGGCTTAGCGTTATTAGATGCTGAATTGGCTTCCTTAAAAGGTGATGTTCTTTCCGGTGAAGTGGCATTTAAACTTTATGATACCTATGGCTTCCCATTAGATTTAACAGCCGATGTTTGTCGTGAACGCGATATTGCGATAGATGAAGATGGTTTCAATCGTGAAATGGAGGCTCAGCGTGAACGAGCGCAAGCAGCAAGCCAATTTGGTATGGATTACAATAATTTAATCCGTGTTGATGGCACTACTGCCTTTGAAGGGTATCACGCAGCAGAAAGTTTAGCCAAAGTGAGCGCAATCTTTGTTGATGGAAAAGAAGTTAATCAGGTTCAAGCTGGACAAAGTGCAGTGATTGTGCTTGAAAATACTCCATTCTATGCGGAATCGGGTGGGCAAATTGGCGATAGCGGTATTTTAGAAAGTGCTGATGTGCTATTCGCTGTAAATGACACTCAAAAGTATGGTCAAGTTTTTGGTCATATCGGCGAGTTAAAAAAAGGCGAAATCAAAGTTGGGCAGACCTTGCACGCTGTTGTTGATGAAAAACGCCGTCAAGCAACTTCTTTGAACCATTCTGCAACTCATTTGCTTCACGCTGCCTTACGTCAAGTGTTGGGAACTCATGTAGCACAAAAAGGCTCTTTAGTTTCCGATAAAGTATTACGCTTTGATTTCTCACAACCTGAAGCGATATCCAAAGCACAAATTACGGAAATTGAACGCATTGTGAATGCGCAAATTCGTGCTAACTACGAAGTCCGTATTGAAGAAATGGATATCGAAGTGGCAAAAGCGAAAGGTGCAATGGCGTTATTCGGTGAGAAATATGGAGATAGGGTGCGTGTGATTACTATGGGCGATTTCTCTATTGAGCTTTGTGGTGGTATTCACGTTAAACGCACAGGTGATATCGGGCTATTCAAAATTGTTTCTGAAAGTGCAATTGCAGCAGGAACTCGCCGTATTGAAGCAGTAACAGGTGAAGAGGCGTTTAATGTGGTATTAGCGCAACAATCCTTACTAACACAAAGTGCGGAGTTGTTAAAATCTGATCTGCCTTCTATTGTCGAAAAAATTCAACAATTGCAGGATAGAGCGAAAAAACTTGAAAAAGAGTTGCAACAATTAAAAGAAAAATCGGCTGTTCAAGCAGTTTCTGATCTAGCACAAAAAGCACAGACTATAAATGGTGTTAAAGTAGTAATAGAATCAGTGACTGGTGTTGATCCTAAATCATTGAGAATAATGGTCGATGATTTGAAAAATCAACTTGGTACAGCAGTGATTGTTTTTGGTGCAACACAGGATGAAAAAGTCAATCTTATTGTTGGCGTTACCCAAGACTTAACCGGTAAAGTAAAAGCTGGCGAATTAGTAAATCAACTAGCACAACTTGTCGGTGGAAAAGGGGGTGGCAGACCAGATATGGCGATGGCCGGTGGTAATGAGCCAGCAAAATTGAACGAAGCATTAGCTTTAGCTCAGCAATTGTTAGCGGATAAGCTATAAAAAATCACCTCCGAAAGGAGGTGAATGACCTCGTGAAATGAACCTATCTGAAGTAACAAGATTGATAAATTTCTAATGGAAAAATACAGGGAAAGGGGTGAATTATGTTAATTCTAACTCGAAAAGTGGATGAGAAATTATTGATCGGTGATGATATTGCTATCAGTGTTCTTGAAATACGAGGAAACCAAGTCAAAATTGGCGTAGATGCACCGAAGGATGTTGCGATTTATCGTGAAGAAATTTACCACAAGGTAAAAGAAACACAGGATAAAGCACAACAAGAAGAGTAATTTTGGCAACTGAAAAATGAGGTAAAAAATGGATAAAATAACCTGTTTTAAAGCTTATGATATTCGTGGGCGCTTAGGAGATGAGCTTAATGCGGATATAGCTTATCGAATTGGTCGTGCTTTTGGGCAATTTTTAAAGCCGAAAAGTATCGTTGTTGGTGGCGATGTACGTTTAACCAGTAAAGAACTGAAAAGTGCAGTAACAAACGGGTTACTGGATTCCGGTGTCGATGTTATCGATCTCGGTCAAACCGGAACTGAAGAGATCTATTTTGCTACTTCATTTTTAAAAACAGATGGTGGAATTGAGGTCACTGCAAGCCATAATCCAATGGATTATAACGGCTTAAAATTAGTACGTGAGGGCTCACGTCCAATCAGCGGTGACACCGGCTTAAAAGATATTCAACGTCTTGCTGAAGAAAACAATTTTCCAGAAGTCACCACTAGAGGTCAATATAAACAAATTTCCGTAGTGGATGATTATGTTGCTCATTTGCTTTCCTATATTGATTTAAGCAAATTAAAACCACTTAAATTGGTGATTAATTCCGGTAATGGTGCTGCTGGCCCTATTGTGGATAAAATCGAGGCTGTATTTAAACAAAAAAATGTGCCGGTTGAGTTTGTGAAAGTACACAATAATCCAGATGGAACTTTCCCTAATGGCATTCCTAATCCTTTACTTCACGAAAATCGTCAGGATACCATTGATGCAGTATTAAAAAATAAAGCAGATATGGGAATTGCCTTTGACGGTGACTTCGACCGTTGCTTCCTATTTGATGAACACGGTAATTTTATTGAGGGTTATTATATTGTCGGTCTATTAGCTCAAGCATTCCTACAAAAAACACCGGGTGCAAAAATCATCTATGATCCTCGTTTGATCTGGAACACAGAAAAGATCGTGAAAGAACACGGTGGTGAAGCAATAATGTCCAAATCCGGACACTCATTTATCAAAGAAAAAATGCGTAGTGTTGATGCTGTTTATGGTGGTGAGATGAGTGCGCACCACTACTTCCGTGATTTCTTCTATTGTGATAGCGGAATGATTCCGTGGTTATTGGTAACTGAATTGCTTTGCACTACCGGTAAAACCTTAGGAGAATTGGTTGGACAAAGCGTAGAAACTTTCCCTTCTCCGGGTGAGATCAACAGCAAATTAGCGGATGCGAAAATTGCGATTGAGCGTGTAAAAGAGGCGTATGCGCCAAATGCGGTTGATGTCAGCGAATTGGATGGCATCAGTATTGAATATCCTAACTGGCGTTTTAATTTGCGTTCTTCCAATACCGAACCGGTTGTGCGTTTGAATTTGGAAACACGCGGTGATAAGGCTTTAATGGAAGAAAAAACAGCTGAAGTTTTAGCTTTATTACGTCAATGATTTGTTAAATACTGTATTAAATAACCGTAACCGCACACAATTGTGCGGTTATTTGTATATATAAAACAACAAAAGGAAATTTTTAATGAAAGCGATTATTCCTGTTGCAGGGTTAGGTACGAGAATGTTGCCGGCAACTAAGGCAATTCCAAAAGAGATGTTGACGATTGCGGACAAGCCGTTAATTCAATATATCGTCAGCGAATGCGTTGCTGCCGGCATTAAAGAAATTATTTTAGTTACACATTCTTCAAAAAATGCGATAGAAAACCACTTTGATACCTCATTTGAACTGGAAACAATGTTGGAAAAACGAGTAAAACGTCAATTATTGGAAGAAGTGCGTTCTATCTGCCCGAAAGATGTCACCATTATGCACGTGCGTCAAGGTTATGCTAAAGGCTTAGGACACGCAGTACTTTGCGGTAAAGCATTAGTAGGAAACGAACCTTTCGCCGTTGTATTGCCGGATGTGGTTTTGGCTGAATTTACCGCCGATCAAAAAACAGAAAACTTAGCGGCAATGATTAAACGTTTTGAACAAACTCACGCCAGCCAAATTATGGTAGCTCCGGTAGCAAAAGAAGATGTTTCCAGCTATGGTATTGTTGATTGCGGCAATGAAGATCTCAGCCAACAAGAAAGTGCCGTGATTAAAAATATTGTGGAAAAACCAAGCGTGGATAAAGCTCCTTCCAATTATGCAGTAGTCGGACGTTATGTTTTCTCCGCAGCAATTTGGGATCTACTTGCCAGAACGCCAATTGGTGTCGGTGATGAAATCCAATTAACTGATGCAATTGATATGTTGATTAAACAGGAAACTGTAGAAGCCTTTACAATGAAAGGCAGAACATTCGATTGCGGTGATAAACTCGGCTATATGCAAGCGTTTGTCGAATATAGTTTGCATCATCCTAAATTAGGTGCGGAATTCAAAACTTATTTGAAACAGCTGGCAACTAAGATTTAATTAAAGTATTCACATTAAAAAGTTTTTAATCTCCTTTCAATTAAACAAACCGCCTAAAAATGGCGGTTTACCTCACTGTATCGTCAATTCCTGTCCTTTTGGTAGAGTCTGTCAATTTTCAGGTTATCGCAAAAATATCACTTTTTCATTTCAATAGCTGTTTAAAATTCTTTTTTGCTCATTTATTTGGCTTTTTTAAACCAAAAAATCATAAAGGAAAGAAAAAATATCAAATAATTTGTGATAACGCTCACAAATAATGAATTTGACCGATAACATCACTTTCGTTTGGTGGTATCATTACGAACCTTAAAGTTGTTTGCATTACTTAAATTTAATAATAAAAGTAGGAGGACGTATGCTTGGTTTTTTAAAACCTTTACCAGAAAAACCTCTGTTACCAGAGGATAAAATCGATCCAACGTACAGACGGTTACGTTGGCAAGTCTTTATGGGAATTTTCTTCGGTTATGCCGCTTATTATTTTGTGCGTAGTAATTTCGACTTAGCACAAAAAGGGTTAATCGAAGCCGGTATGTACACCAAAACGGAATTGGGTGTGATCGGGATTGCGCCGGGCTTAGCTTACGGTTTATCAAAATTCTTTATGGCGACTGTTTCCGACCGTGCCAATCCGAAAGCATTCTTGCCGTTCGGTTTGATGTTGTCCGGTTTGTGTATGACATTAATGGGGTTAGTGCCTTGGGCAACTTCAGGTATCCTCATTATGTTTATTCTTTTGTTCCTCAATGGTTGGTTCCAAGGAATGGGTTGGCCGCCTTGCGGTAAATCAATGGTGCACTGGTGGTCACAAAAAGAACGCGGAACTATTGTATCTATTTGGAATACCGCACATAACCTTGGAGGTATGGTGCCAGCTGTATTAGTTGGTCTGGCAAGTATGATTTATGCAGCTAACCACCCTGAAGTAGCGAAAGTAACTTTCGGTCACGTTTGGCAACAAGCGCTTTACTATCCAGGTATTGCAGCAATGGTAGCAGCTGTTATTATCTATTTTGTGATGAAAGATACTCCTCAATCTTGCGGTTTGCCACCAATCGAAGTTTATAAAAACGATTATCCTGAAAACTACGATGCGAAAAAATCAGAACAAACTTTAAGCACAAAAGAGATCCTTTTAAATTATGTGTTGAAAAATCGTTTGTTATGGTACATCGCGATTGCTAACGTATTCGTTTACTTAATCCGTTATGGTGTGTTGAAATGGTCACCGGTTTATTTAGGTGAAGTGAAACACTTTGATATCAAAGCAACTGCATCCGCTTATGCAATTTATGAATTTGCCGCCATTCCAGGTACATTACTTTGTGGATGGGTATCCGATAAAGTATTTAAAGGTAAACGTGGTTTAACTGGTTTCGTATTTATGGTGATGGTAACTATTGCGGTTGTTGTCTTCTGGTTAAATCCAGCAACTCCAGCAGACCAAATAGCATATTACTCAACATTACCTTGGTATAAAAACCCATATCAATTAACCGACTTCATTATGATGACTATTATTGGCTTCTTGATTTATGGTCCTGTAATGCTAATCGGTTTACACGCACTCGAATTGGCACCGAAAAAAGCAGCTGGTACATCTGCTGGTTTCACCGGTTTATTCGGTTACTTAGGCGGTACAGTTGCAGCAAGTGCAGTTATTGGTTGGGCAGCAGATAAATATGGTTGGGACGGCGGCTTCTATATTATGATTGGCGGTTCTGTTATAGCCTGTTTATTAATGCTTGTTACTATGATGGAAGAAGGCAAACATAAAGCAAAAATTGCCAGAGAAGATCGTTACGGTAACTAATTCTAAATTTAAAAGGCGATAACTTGGGGGTGTCGCCTTTTTTACCTCTAAATTTGATAATCGTAACTGATAAAGTCTATTCATTAATTATTCCGTTTTAAAGGGAAATATTTTCAACAATAAGTAAAGGGGAAAACTATGAAACTGAAACATGTTGTAGTGGCATTAATGGGCGTTGGTTTATTAGCAGGTTGTGCAGCACAATCAGCAACACAAACAGTATCTTGCGATAAAAAACTGGTAATTGCTCACCGCGGAGCAAGTGGTTATTTACCAGAACATACTCTGGAATCTAAGGCATTGGCATTTGGACAGAATGCTGATTATCTGGAACAAGACTTAGTGATGACAAAAGATAACCATCTGATAGTAATTCACGATCACTTCTTAGATGGTTTGACCGATGTAGCGAAGAAATTCCCGAATCGTCATCGTAAGGACGGAAAATATTATGTAATGGATTTCACCTTGGCTGAAATTAAAACACTTAATATGACCGAAAACTTCAAAACCGAAAATGGTAAACAAGTTCAAGTTTATCCTGATCGTTTTCCAATGTGGAAATCTAATTTCAAAATCCACACTTTTGAAGAAGAACTTGAATTTATTCAAGGTTTAGAAAAATCAACCGGTAAGAAAATTGGTATTTATCCTGAAATTAAAGCGCCTTGGTTGCATCATCAAGAAGGTAAAGATATTGCATTGGCTACCTTAAAAGTATTGAAAAAATATGGTTATACCGACAAAAACGATCGCGTTTATTTGCAAACCTTCGATTTTAATGAATTAAAACGCATTAAAACCGAATTGGAACCGAAATTGGGGATGGATTTAAAATTAGTACAATTAATTGCTTATAGCGATTGGCACGAAACCGAAGAGAAAAATGCACAAGGCAAATGGGTAAACTACAGCTATGACTGGATGTTCAAACCGGGCGCAATGGCAGAAATCGCGAAATATGCCGATGGTGTCGGTCCGGGCTGGTATATGTTGGTTGATGATGAAAAATCATCATTAGGTAATATCAAGTACACTCCAATGGTAAAAGAAATTGCTGTACAAAAATTAGAATTACACCCTTATACCGTGCGAAAAGATGCTTTACCAAAATATATGACCAATGTGAATGAAATGTATGATGCATTGTTCAATAAAGCTGGTGCGACTGGATTATTCACCGATTTCCCTGATTTAGCAGTTAAATTCTTAGAAAATCAGTGCAAAAAATAAACTTCAGTAATCTTTTTTTATCCGCCCAATATTGTGAGTATTGGGCGTTTTTTTCTTTTTTGCGATCAGCTTCCCATTTTTTCAACAAGAAAATCGCTGAATAGGTTTACCTTATAGAAAATAGCATTGCCAGATCAAATGGCACCTATAGTTGAAAATTTATGAGGTAACTTATGAAATTAAAACATTTATTAGCGTTAATTTTCGGTTCACTAGCACTGTTGTCCGGTTCGGTTGCCGTGGCGGAAAGCTCCAATCCACTACCGGCAGCTGAAACGGCACAACTCCAACAGGCAACGCAGAATGATAAAGTGAATTTAAATAATGCCACTGCTGAACAGCTACAAAAAGGACTGGTCGGTATTGGTGCGAAAAAGGCACAGGCGATTGTCGAGTATCGTGAGCAGCACGGGCCGTTTGTTTCTGTGGAACAGATTACCGAAGTAAAAGGTATCGGTTCGGCTATTTTTGAAAAGAATAAAGATCGTTTAGCGATTGAATGATTACATCATTAAACAAAAGAAAATTGCTCCTAACTTTGCAGCTAGGGGCAATTTTTTCGTCATCTGAAATTCAGTTCAGGATCAACCCATACCGTATTTTTTTAATTTTTTACGTAATGTACCGCGGTTAATTCCTAACATTGTTGCTGCACGAGTTTGGTTACCACGAGTATATTGCATAACCATATCCAACATTGGATGCTCAACTTCCGCTAATACGAGTTCATAGAGATCATTAACGTCTTGACCATTTAATTGCGCCAAATAATTTTTTAATGCTTGTTTTACAGAGTCACGTAATGGTTTATTTGTTACTTGTGCCTGAGCATTTAACGTTGAAACCGTTAATGCATCAGCATTGCTACGTTGTTCTAACATTTTTTCCCTTTTATATACTTTATTATGATCACGACATAGGTCGGATTGAACACAAAAATTCTTCCAACGCCGTTAACTGATCGCTCGGATTGGTTAGGGCGTTAAAAGATCGCTTAAAATCAGAAACAGGAGAAATTCGATCCAAATACCAGGCTACGTGTTTACGTGCAATACGATAACCTTTTTCCGTACCATAAAATTGATGCAAAGCGGCAATATGTTGCAAAATAATGGTTTTTTTCTCAGAAAACGGCACTTGTTGCGAAACTTTTCTCGTTTCTAATAATTCAGTAATTTCTCGAAAAATCCACGGATTCCCCAATGCACCACGTCCCAGCATAACTGCATCGGCTTCGGTATAATCCAAGACATATTTCGCTTTCTGTGCAGAATCAATATCGCCATTGGCAATGACTGGGATTGATACTGCTTTTTTCACCGCTTTAATACTTTCGTATTCTGCCTCACCATTAAACAGGCAGGCTCTTGTCCTTCCGTGAATAGAAAGAGCTTGAACACCAGCATCTTCTGCGATTTTAGCGATTAAAAGACAGTTTTTATGTTGTTGATCCCAGCCTGTTCTTATTTTTAACGTGACCGGAACATCAACCGCCTTAACTACTGCATTTAAAATCTTGGCAACCAGATCAGGATATTGTAACAGTGCTGAACCGGCTAATTTTCGATTTACTTTTTTAGCTGGGCAACCCATATTAATATCAATAATCTCAGCACCATAACCAACGTTTACTTGCGCTGCTTGAGCCATCTCATCCGGATCACTACCAGCAATCTGCACGGCGTTAATTCCGATTTGCGGATGATGAGCTAAACGTAATTTGGATTTTTCAGTATGCCATACATCCGGATTGGTTGACATCATCTCTGAGAATGTTAATGCTGCCCCATATTGGGAACAAATCCGTCGAAACGGGAGATCAGTAATCCCAGCCATAGGTGCTAAGATAACCGGATTTTTCAAACTGAATTGACCAATCTGCACGCTTAATTACCTATCACTGTACTACTTCTGTTTTCTCGTTATGATAAATCTGAATGATGACAAAATCGCCAGCTTTGAGGGCTGAAACGGTCGCTTATCATACGCACTTTTATTCAATTAGTGAAGAGTTAAATCGTATTTATCGCAGAAAAAGTGTCTTTTTTTTCATCTTAATTTGCTGAAACTTTAAACAGAACAATTTTTTTGCAAATTCGTTAGCAAATTTGATCAAACTTAATTGCGAAAAGCAATAGAAAAAAGGAAGATAACTGCTTTTAAAAAATAATTTTTGTCGTTCTGCCTTTAAAACATTAAAAAGGAGAAAATATGTTGTTGCAACCAAACTTGGATTGGTTATCCGATCCGTCCGTTTTTGCCGTTAATCGTTTAAATGCACATTCCGATCACTGCTATTATTCAACATTGAAACAGGCTCAATGCAATGCCACAATGTCGATGCGTTATTCGCTAAACGGTGAATGGTATTTTCATTATGCGAAAAATCCCCAGTTGCAACCAAAAGGATTCTATCAAGCGAATGTTGATAATCATAGCTGGTCAACAATTCGTGTGCCAGGACATATTCAATTACAAGGGTTTGCACAACCACATTATGTAAATACAATGTATCCTTGGGATGGCAAAGAAGATATTCGTCCACCAGCAATTCCACAAAATGAAAACGGTGTCGGCTGTTATGTCACTTATTTTTCCATACCATCAGCGTGGCAATCACAACCAGTTTTTATCTCTTTTCAAGGCGTTGAAACAGCATTTTATCTTTGGCTCAATGGTCATTTTGTTGGTTACAGCGAAGATTCCTTTACCCCAGCGGAATTTGAATTAACCCCTTATTTACAATCCGGCGAAAATAAATTAGCAGTGGCGGTATACCAACGTAGCACTGGTAGTTGGTTGGAAGATCAGGACTTTTGGCGTTTCTCCGGTATTTTTCGTGATGTTTATCTTTACACTATTCCGAAAATTCATCTCTATGATTTGGAGATTAAACAACACCTTTCTGAAAACCTACAAACAGCGGAAATTCTGATTAACGGGCAATTTGCAACACACAGTGAAAATGCAAAAACAGTACAAATAATGTTGTGCGATCAAGAGGGTATCTCCCTTGCCACCACTGAACAACAGTTGACAACAACAACCTTCAACGCATCCTTGCTTGTCGCTAATCCACATTTATGGAGTGCCGAATTCCCCTATCTTTATCAACTTTATATTCAAATTTTCGACCAATACCACAACCTGATTGAGGTAATTCCACAATCAGTCGGTTTACGCCGTTTTGAAATGAAGAACGGTGTAATGTGCTTAAATGGAAAACGCATTATATTCAAAGGCGTCAATCGCCACGAATTCCATCACCAGCGCGGACGTGCGATCAACGAACAAGATATGTTGGCAGATATTCAAATTTTGAAACAACACAATATCAATGCTGTCAGAACATCACACTATCCTAATCAAAGTCGCTGGTATCAATTGTGCGATCAATACGGTATTTATCTGATCGATGAAACTAATCTTGAAACGCACGGATCGTGGCAAAAAATGGGTAACGTTGAACCATCGTGGAATATTCCGGGTAATGATTTACGTTGGAATGCGTGCGTGTTGGATCGAGCAAAATCAATGTATGAACGTGATAAAAATCACCCGTCTATCTTAATTTGGTCGTGTGGTAATGAATCTTATGCGGGAGAAGTATTGCTTAATGTTGCCAATTATTTTCGGCAAAAAGATCCGCAACGGTTAGTGCATTATGAAGGCGTTTTCCATTGTCGTGAATTCGATCAAATTAGCGATATAGAAAGCCGAATGTATGCCAAGCCTCACGAAATTGAACAATATTTGCAACAAAATCCACAAAAACCATATATCAGTTGTGAATTTAGTCACGCAATGGGGAATTCTAATGGTAATTTGCATAAATATATAGCATTAGAAAAATATGAAAAATATCAAGGAGGTTTTATTTGGGATTTTATCGATCAAGCTTTATTAAGTAAGGATCGTTACGGTAATGATTATTTAGCCTATGGCGGTGATTTTGACGACCGACCAACAGATCGTAATTTCTGCTGTAACGGTTTGATCTTTGCAGATCGTACTTTATCGCCGAAAATGCAGGAGGTGAAATTCCTCTATCAAAATATCAAACTCTATCCGCAAAAAGATAAAGTATTGATCAAAAATGAAAATCTATTTATTGATACGCAAAATTACTATTTTGTGGCAACGTTACGCCTCGAAGGCAAAATTAAAAAAAGTTACCGTTTTGATGCTCTTATTGCAGCACAAATGGAACGTCTAATGCCACTACATTGGGATGAAGACGATTGGCTTGAGAACGGTGAATATTGCGTAGAAGTCAGCGTTCATTTAAAACAGAAAACCTTGTGGGCAGCAGCAGACAGCGAATTGGGTTTCGGGCAGTTTATTGTTCCGCAAACTGCCAAAGTACAAGACACGCCAATCACCGCATTACAACCGCTAAAAATGGTAGTGGGCGATATTAATGTTGGCGTGTTTGGCGATCATTTTTCTGCACTGTTTTCACGACAAGAAGGTAGCTTAATTTCATTAAAATTCGGTGATAAAGAGTTAATTAAAACCGCACCAATGCCGTTATTCTGGCGTGCAACCACCGACAATGACCGTGGCACAAACAGACGTTTTAAAGCCGGTTATTGGTTAATGGCAAGCCTATGCGGACGCTGTCATAAAATGGATTGGCAACAGCATCAAGACGGCGGTGTTAGTGTCAGCTTTGATTATATTTATCCTATTTATCAACAACTTAAAGTAACGGTAACATATGACATTCAATGTAACGGTGAAATAAAAGTGCATTGTCATTATTTTGGAGAAGCAAACTTGCCGAATTTACCGATTTTTGCATTAAGTTTTCGCGTTGATGCGGATTATCAGCATTTACGTTGGTATGCGATGGGTGAAGCAGAAAATTATCAGGATCGTTGTAGCGGCACAAAATTGAAAATTTTTGAAAACAACGTTCAAGATAACTACACCTTTTATACTATTCCACAAGAGTGTGGGAATCGCACTGGCGTACGTTGGGTGGAGTGTCGTCAATCAACAGGCGGTTTTAAAATCGAAGCTATAGATAAACCGTTATCTTGCAATTTCTTGCCTTATACTGCTTTTGAATTGGAACAGGCACAACACCATTATGAATTACCGCCAATACATTATACTGTGGTGACAATTGCCGCCCAACAGATGGGGGTTGGTGGTGATGACAGCTGGGGTGCGGAAGTACATCCGGAATATTGCCTGCCGGCGGATGGTGAACTCTCTTTTGCTTTTGTAATCAAGGTAGTGTAGCTTCTATTAAAACTTTGCTTTAGACCTTATTGGAAACCTTATTCAGAAAATAAAACCCTAAAGGAAAAATTCCAACATAGATCACAAAAACAATTATGTAACCTTATTTACACATTATTAACCCTCCGATATAGTGTTTAAATGTTGATGATTAAATCAGCAAACTATCTTGATTTCACGCTACTAATAAGTTTAAAAGATTCTCCATTTTCTACGGTATAAGATGAAGAACGGCAAATGATTAATTAGGGCGTTTTTTCTTGCACGAGCAAAAATAAAATCGCCCTTTTTATGAAACTAAAAATAAAGTCAGAATATTGCTACAGTAAAAATCGATCAATGAATACAAGTCCACAGAAACATCCTCCACGAAACTATCATAACCTATGATAACATTGTCTTTTTTGTAAAAATTTCTAAAAACTAACACCCATATTGCAGAAATAGCAATATCCAAACAAAATTTTTAAATAAAACCTTAACAGAAAGGCAAAAGAAAGGTAAATTAATCCATTTCCCAATAATTTTATGGAGTAGATATTAGTGAGTAGTTCAATTACGGAATCCATTTCCGCGATTTTTCACTTGATTTTGAGTAATCTGCCGTGGATGGATGACAACAAAGCCACCATTGCGATTGATGCATTCTTCCCAATGTTGCAGGGGATGATACTTTACACCATTCCATTAACCATTATTTCTTTTATTGTCGGTATGGTGATTGCGTTAGCGATTGCGTTGTTGCGTGTAACGCCTCGCAAACATTTTCTACATAAAATCGCTTATGCGCTTTCCGGTTTTTATATTTCCGCCATTCGAGGCACGCCGTTATTGGCACAGCTTTTTATTATTTTCTATGCGTTGCCGAATGTCGGCATTACGCTTGATCCGTTGCCGACTGCGATTATTGCCTTTTCGTTAAACACCGGTGCTTATGCTTCAGAAACGGTACGTGCCGCAATTTTATCGGTGCCGAAAGGGCAGTGGGAAGCCGGTTACACTATCGGGATGAGTTATTGGCAGAACTTTTTTCGCATCATCGCACCGCAAGCGTTGCGTGTGGCTGTGCCGCCGCTTTCCAACAGTTTTATCGGTTTATTAAAAGAAACTTCGCTTGCCAGCGTGGTGTTGGTGCCGGAAATGATGCGTCAGGCAAATGTGATCTCTTCTCGCACCTATGAATTTTTGTTGGTGTATTGCGAAGCGGCTTTAATTTATTGGATCGCCTGTGCCATTCTTGGCTATGCGCAACAGCGTCTGGAAAAACATTTTGAACGTTATGTGGCGAGGTAATGATGTTATCAATCAATAATTTGCATAAATCTTTCGGCGATCACGAAGTGTTAAAAGGGATCGATCTGCGTATTAATAAAGGGGAAGTGATTGTGTTGCTCGGTGCTTCCGGTTCGGGCAAAACCACGTTACTGCGTTGTTTAAATGTGTTGGAAACGCCGGATGCCGGCACGTTGACGTTTGATGACGGTTCGTTGTCGATTGATTTTTCACAGCCGTTGACTAAAGAGAAAATTCAGGCATTACGCAAAAAAAGCGGGATGGTTTTCCAGAATTACAACCTGTTTCCGCACAAAACTGCACTGGAAAATATCACTGAAGGGTTGATTGTAGTGCAGAAAATGCCTAAAGCTGAAGCGGAGCAGAAAGCACGCCATTTATTGGAACGCGTGGAATTGGCTGATAAAGCTAATTTTTATCCATTCCAGTTATCCGGTGGGCAACAACAGCGTATCGGTATTGCTCGTGCATTAGCGATTGAACCTCAGTTGGTATTGTTTGATGAACCGACTTCTGCTCTTGACCCTGAATTGGTGCAAGGAATGTTGGCATTGATGAAATCTTTAGCCGCTGAAGGCTGGACAATGGTGATTGTGACACACGAAATTCAATTTGCTCGAGAAGTGGCGGATCAGGTGATTTTGATGGGTGACGGGAAAATCATCGAACAAGGCACACCGGAACAGCTTTTTGAACACAGCACCAACCCGAGAACGAATGCATTCTTACGTTCGATTCGTCGATAGTTGTTGTTTAATTGCTTTTTTGTTTGGAATTGCCTAAAAGCCCCCAACCCACTGACAAACCCACCTTTTTAGACCTTCTGTCAAAGGTGGGTTTATTTTTTGTCGTTTTATCTCTTTCTCTTGTATTTCTCTTCAAATAGCCTATCAAGCGGTCTTATTTTTAACCTATGGAACATTGCGACAAATTCAAGCTTCACACAAAAGGCAGAACTTAAAGACAAATAAAATCTTTACCCTTTACGCCAAGTCGTACCGTTTGCACCATCCTCAATCACCACGCCCATAGCAGCTAGCTTATCACGTGCGGCATCAGCAGCAGCCCAGTCTTTATTGGCTCTAGCTTGATTACGTTGTGCAATTAATGTTTCAATTATTTTAGTTTCATCATCATCCATACCGGCTTGTAAGAAAGTTTCCGGATCTTGATATAACAAGCCCAATACCCCTGCCAACTCTCTTAAACGTGCAGCAAAAGCATCCGTTTGTGGATTCTGTTCTGCTTTTAATTTGTTTAATTCACGTGCCATATCAAATAGAACCGACAACGCACCTGGCGTATTAAAATCATCGTCCATTGCGGCTTTAAAGGCTTCGATAAACTGTTCACCACCGGCAGCAATAGCATTGGCATCAGTGCCTCGTAAGGCGGTGTATAAACGTTCCAATGCTGAATGTGCCAATTTTAAATTCTCTTCGCTGTAATTTAATTGGCTACGATAATGTGCCGTTAACAAGAAATAACGCACGCTTTCCGCATCATAATGTTGTAACACGTCACGGATAGTAAAGAAATTGCCTAACGATTTCGACATTTTCTCTTTATCAACCATAATCATTCCAGAATGCAGCCAATAATTAACGTAAGCACCTCCGTGCGCACAGCACGACTGAGCAATTTCATTTTCGTGGTGAGGAAACATCAAATCTGAACCGCCACCGTGAATATCAAAATGTTCACCAAGCTGTTTGCAATTCATTGCTGAACATTCAATATGCCAACCGGGACGACCTGCCCCCCACGGCGATTGCCAGCTCGGCTCATTCTCTTTTGACATTTTCCATAATACGAAATCCATCGGATTTTTCTTGATATCATTGATCTCAACGCGTGCGCCTGCCTGCAATTGAGATAAATCTTGACGGGATAATTTACCGTATTCTGGGAATGAATCGACATCAAACATCACATCACCATTTTGAGCTACATAGGCGTGCCCGTTATCGATCAATCTTTGCACCAGTGCAATAATTTCTGGAATATGATGTGTAGCTCGTGGCTCAAAATCAGGACGTTGGATATTCAAAGCATCAAAATCTTTATACATTTCTGTTACCATCCGATCAACCAAATGCTCACAGGTTTCGTGATTTTCTAGCGCACGTTTGATAATTTTATCGTCCACATCAGTGATATTACGCACATAAGTCAAGTGGTAACCTAAATAACGTAAATAACGAGCGATAACATCAAAGCTAACAAAAGTACGCCCGTGTCCAATATGACAAAGATCATAGACAGTTACACCGCACACATACATTCCTACCTGATTAGGATGAATAGGGGTAAAAATCTCTTTTTCTCGTTTTAATGTATTAAAAATCTTTAACATATTGATGACCTTACTTTTTTACTCTTTAATCTGATCTCTTTCTCACCACGCTGATATCGTGTTTTTTGCAAAAATAGACCACTTTTACATTTTGTGGAATAATAATGCGATTTTTCACATTATTTAAAGGAATAGCTAATGATAATACTACACACCAATTTTGGCGATATTAAAATTGCATTAAATTTTGAAAAAGCACCGATTACCGCAGAAAACTTCTTAAATTACTGCAAAGAAGGCTTCTACAACAACACCATTTTTCACCGTGTAATCAACGGTTTTATGATTCAAGGTGGTGGAATGGAAACCGGAATGAAAGAGAAAGCGACCAAAGCACCGATTCGCAATGAAGCCAATAACGGGCTTAGTAATAAGCGTGGTACTATCGCAATGGCACGCACTTCCGATCCGCATTCTGCTTCTGCACAATTCTTTATCAACGTTGCTGATAACACTTTCTTAGATTACCGAGCAAAACAGATGTTCGGACGTGAAGTCGTACAAGATTGGGGCTATGCTGTGTTCGGTGAAGTGGTTGAAGGAATGGATGTTGTCGATAAAATCAAGGCGGTGAAAACCGGTAATAAAGGTTTCCATCAAGATGTGCCGACAGAAGATGTGGTAATCACTTCCGTTACAGTAGAAGAATAATTTTCTACGCCGTTTCTATTATTGTTTACTTCTATCCAACACTGTCATAGATAAAAAACGCCGCCTATATTGATCTGACCCCGAAAAGTTGGACTGCTATTTTAAGGACTGAATTCTGTATTGAACAGGGCTCAGTTCATTTAATGTTAATTGTATTCTGTCCTCATTGTAATAACGAACATATTCTTTGATAACAGATTCAAGTTCTTCAATGCTTTCGAAAGTTTTGCCATAAAAACATTCC